>NZ_BCAZ01000015.1:0-108371 GCF_001320205.1 Pseudomonas sp. NBRC 111123 | reverse complement strand
ACTGCCGGCGCCCGACGCCATCCAGGATCGCCCCTACGAAGCGCCGCAGGGCGAAACCGAAACCCTGCTGGCCGGCATCTGGTGCGAGCTGCTGGGCGTAGAGCGCGTAGGTCGCCACGACAACTTCTTCGAACTGGGCGGCCATTCCCTGGCGGCGATTCGCCTGATCGACAAACTGGGCAAGGCCGGCCTTGCAGCCGCGATCAACGACGTGTTCCAGCAGCCCAGCGTAGCGGCGCTGGCCCGGCACCTGGATGCCAGCCGCAGCGGCCAGGCTCAAACGGTCGTTACCGTGCGAGCCAGCGGTTCGCAGGTGCCGTTGTTCCTCGTCCACGAATTCACCGGCCTGGATTTCTACTTCCCGGTGCTGGGCCAGCACCTGCCAGGTGACTTCCCTATTTACGGCCTGCCGGGCATCCCGTGCGGTGAGGCACAACCGCGCACGCTGGAGTGCCTGGCACGTTACCAGATCGCGCAGATGCGCAAGGTCCAGCCCCGCGGCCCTTATCGTCTGGTGGGCTGGTCGTTCGGTGGCGTGCTGGCCTTCGAGATTGCCAACCAGCTGCGGGGTGTGGACGAAGTGGTCGAATTCCTGGGCCTGATCGACACCTACGTGCCACGCCTGGCCGATCAGGGCAAAGCCCGCTGGCAGGGCCCGCGCGCCTTGGAAAACCAGCTGCTACTCAGCTGCAACAGCTTCTGGCGCACCCAAGGCGAGGCCGGGATCGCGCCGCTGAAACAACTGCAGCGGCTGGAGGCCCGCCAGGCTGACTTTGCCAGCCTGCTCGCCAGCTGTCGCGAACACCATCTGCTCTACGGCCTGTGGTCGAGCATGAGCAATGCGCAGTTGCACCATTACTTCCAGCGTGAACTGGCCCACGGTTACGCCATGGCCCATTACCGCCTGGCTGCACTGGATGTACCGGTGCATCTGTTCCGCGCCGAGCAGGGCAGCGACAGCCTGTCGAGCCTGGGCTGGCGCGAGACGTTGCCGGCCCAGGCGCTGCTCGACATCGGTGTGCCCGGTGATCACCGCAGCATGATGCAGGCACCCCATGTTGCGGCGCTGGGCGAGGCAATGGTCCGGGTGCTCGGGCATCTGCCAGTGCCTGCCGAGCAGGCGGCCTATCAGCCATTGGTGGCAATTCAGAGCGGGCAACCAGGCCACGCGCCGGTGATCTGTGTGCCGGGTGCCGGCGATAGCGTCACCAGCTTCATCGGCCTGGCCGAGGCGCTGGGCCCGGACTGGCCGCTTTACGGCCTGCAAGCGCGGGGCCTGGATGGCAACCTGGTGCCGCACAGTAGCGTGGAGGCCGCCGCCGACTGCCACATGCAGGCCATTGAAGCGCTGTACCCGCAAGGGCCGCTCAACCTGGTCGGCCATTCGTTCGGCGGCTGGGTCGCGCATGCCATGGCTGCACGCTTGGAGGCCAAGGGGCGCCTAGTGCATTCGCTGACCCTGATCGACAGCGAGGCGCCGGGTGTGAGTGGTTCATGTGGCCGGCCTTACACCTTCGGCGAGGCGTTGGAAAAACTGATCCATGCACTGCAGTTGTCCACCGGCAAAGCCTTGGGCATCGAGCTGCTGGCCTTCGCTGAGGCCAGTGATGACGAGCAATTACGCCAGTTGCACGCGGCCATGGTGCGCATCGGCCTGCTGCCGGCCCGTTCGGCGCCACGGGCACTGGAGGGCACGGTGCGGGCCTTTGCCGCGGCGCTGCGTACCCGCTACCAACCGAGCCTGAGCTACAGCGGGCCAGCCGGGCTGGTGCTGGTGGACGACCCGAGCCTGGACGCGCCCGGCAACGCCCGCGAGCAGGCGGTGATGCATGCCGGCTGGCAGGCGCTGATGCCGCAACTGGCGCTGTGGCAGGGGCCGGGCGACCACTTCAGCATCCTCAAGGTGCCCGATGTGTTCAGCCTCGCGGCCTGGTGGCACGACGGCCAGGCACTCCAGCATGGCAAGGTAACCCAGCAATAGAAAGCGCCTCGGGCCTTGTGGGAGCGGGTTTACCCGCGAATGCGTCTGTGGCTTTACCGACGCATTTGCGGGTTGCCCCGCTGCCACAGGGTAAGAGACAAGCCGTTGATGAAGTGTTTTGAAGGGAAGCGAGTGTTCATGGATAAGTCCAGATTCCGCAGGTTCAGCCTCGGCGCCGCCGTGGCCCTGGTCGCCGGCATCACCCTGTATGCCGTGCAGGCTCCGGCCAAGCCGCCGCAGTACATCATCGCCACGGTCGAACGCGGCGATATCGAGAACGCGGTGCTGGCCACCGGCATGCTCGAAGGCATCAAGCAGGTGGATGTGGGCGCGCAGGTGTCCGGGCAGTTGAAGTCACTCAAGGTCAAGCTGGGCGACAAGGTCAGCGAGGGCCAGTGGCTGGCCGAGATCGACCCGCTGGTGCTGCGCAATACCTTGCGCCAGGCCGAGGTCGATGAAGAAAAACTGCAGGCCGAAAAACGGTCGACCCAGGCCCAGCTCAGGCAGGCCAGGCGGGTGTACGAACGTTACCGCGAACTGCAGGCCGACGAGTCGGTGTCGCGGCAGGACTTCGAGAACGCCGAGTCGGAATACGAGGTGCAGCAGGCCGCCGTGCGCTCGCTCGACGCACAGATTCAGAGCGCCCGGGTCGAGATCGACACGGCCCGGGTCAACCTCGGCTACACCCGCATCAATGCGCCGATCACGGGCCATGTGGTGGGTATCGTCACCCAGGAAGGGCAGACCGTGATCGCCAACCAGCTGGCACCGATCCTGCTCAAGCTGGCCGATCTTGACACCATGACCGTCAAGGCGCAGGTGTCCGAGGCCGACGTGATCCACATCACCCCGGGGCAGGCGGTGTACTTCACCATTCTTGGCGAGGACAAACGCTACTACGCCAAGCTGCGCGGCACCGAGCCTGCGCCGCAGAACTACGCGCAGAGCACCGACAAGAGCGACGGCAGTAGCGCCAAGCCCAAAGGCGCCGTGTTCTACAACGCGCTGTTCGAGGTGCCCAACCCCGATCACCGACTGCGTATTTCCATGACCGCCCAGGTGCACATCGTCCTCGATACCGCCACCGGGGTACTGACCGTGCCGGTGGCGGCGCTGGGCCTGCGCAACGCTGACGGCAGCTTCCCGGTGCGGGTGCTCGATGCCAAGGGGTTTGCCCAGGTGCGCGATGTGCAGACCGGCATCAACAACAACGTCAAGGTGCAGATCAAGGATGGCCTGACCGAAGGCGACCGGGTGGTGATCGGTGAGCCGGTATCTGGCGAAGCAGGGGCGTGAGCATGAACATGACTGTCGAGCTGACCCCGCACATGGCCGTCGCCAGCGGCCAGGGCGAGCCATTGCTGCGCCTGCAGGGTGTGACCCGCAGCTTCCTCGCCGGCGACCGCGAGTTCCTGGCACTCAAGGGCATCGACCTGCAGATCCGCAGCGGTGAACTGGTGGCGATCATCGGGGCTTCCGGCTCGGGGAAGTCGACGCTGATGAACATCCTCGGCTGCCTGGACAACGCCAGCAGTGGCAGCTACCAGGTCGGCGGCCAGGAAACCCGCGCATTGGACGACGATGCCTTGGCCGCACTGCGCCGCGACCACTTCGGGTTCATCTTCCAGCGCTACCACCTGCTGCCGCACCTGGATGCACTGCACAACGTCGAGATCCCGGCTGTTTATGCCGGGCTGCCCCAGGGCCAGCGCCACCAGCGGGCGCAGGAGCTACTGACCCGCCTGGGCCTTGCCGGGCACCTTGAGCACCGCCCAAGCCAGCTGTCCGGTGGCCAGCAGCAACGGGTCAGTATCTGCCGGGCGCTGATGAACGGTGGCCAGGTGATCCTCGCCGACGAACCGACCGGCGCCCTGGATACCGCCAGCGGCAAAGAAGTGATGAACATCCTGCTGGAACTGCATGCCGCTGGGCATACGGTGATCCTGGTGACCCACGACCCCAAGGTTGCGGCCCATGCCGAACGCATCATCGAAGTCAGTGACGGGCAGATCATCAGCGACCAGCACAACGCCCGTGAGGTATTGCCCACGCCCGTTGCCGAGCCAGCGCCCAAAGCGTATGCCACAGGGCGCCTGGTGGCCAGCCTGGGGATGTTCCGCGAAGCGTTCAAGATGGCCTGGATCGCGCTGATCTCGCACCGCATGCGCACCTTGCTGACCATGCTCGGGATCATCATCGGCATCACGTCGGTGGTGTCGATCTCGGCCATCGGTGAGGGCGCCAAGGGCTACGTGCTGAAGGACATCCAGGCGATCGGCAGCAATACCATCGACATCTATTCAGGCAGCAACTTCGGCGACAGCCGGGCCAAGACCATCGAAACCCTGCTGCCCGCCGACGTGGCGGCGCTGAACGCGCTGTACTACGTCGACAGCGCCACCCCCGTAATCGGCCAGAGCACCCTGGTGCGCTACCGCAACCTGGATGTCGATGTGCAGCTCAACGGCGTCAGCGAGCACTACTTCCAGGTGCGCAACATTCCATTGGCCGCCGGCATCGTGTTCAGCGCCGACGATGCCCGGCGCCAGGCCCAGGTGGTGGTGATCGACCACAACACCCGCAAGCGCCTGTTCGGCAGCAATGTCGACCCGTTGGGGCAGGTGATCCTGGTTGGCAACCTGCCGTGCACGGTGATCGGCGTGGCTGCCGAGAACAAGAACCTGTTCGTCGCCAGCAACCAGCTGAACATCTGGGTGCCCTACGAAACCGCTGCCGGCCGCGTGCTCGGCCAGCGCCACCTGGACAGCATCAGCGTGCGCATCAAGGACGGCGTGCCGAGCAAGCGCGTGGAAGAGGAAGTGACCAAGGTGATGCTGCAGCGCCATGGCACCAAGGACTTCTTCACCAACAACCTCGACAGCATCATGCAGACGGTGCAGAAGACGAGCCGCTCGCTGACCTTGCTGCTGTCGCTGATCGCGGTGATCTCGCTGGTGGTGGGCGGTATCGGGGTGATGAACATCATGCTGGTGTCGGTGACCGAGCGTACCCGGGAGATCGGCATTCGCATGGCGGTGGGGGCGCGGCAGTCGGACATTCGCCAGCAGTTTCTGGTAGAGGCGGTGATGGTCTGCCTGTTTGGCGGGGTGGTCGGGATCGCGTTGTCGTATGGAATAGGCTATCTGTTCGAGCTGTTCGTGAAACAGTGGGAAATGGTGTTTTCACCGGCATCGATCGTGATGGCTTTTGCCTGTTCGACCTTGATTGGCGTGGTGTTCGGGTTTGTGCCGGCGAGGAATGCGGCGCGGCTGGACCCGATCGAGGCCCTGGCCAGGGATTGAGGGTTGCCTGTGCCGGCCCCTTCGCGGGGGGACCCGCTCCCATCAGGATTGTGCTGCACCTGTGGGAGTGGGCTTGCCCGCGAGGGGCCGGTACAGGAAAAGAGGATTCAGGCCTCAGCGTACATCCAGCGCATCAACGAATGCCGCCCGCTGATCCCCAGCTTGATCGCCGCCCGGCGCAAGTAGCTCTCCACGGTATTCACCTTCAGTGCCAACCGCTCGGCCTGCTCTGGCGCGGTGTGCCCGGCCAGCAGCCCAAGGCACACCTGGCACTCACGCTGCGACAGCTTCAGCCCCGACTGGCCGATACGCTCCAGGAAACGCGCTTCGAGGCTTTCCGGTGCACTGCGTTCGGCGGTGGGCTGCAAAGCATCGATGTGTTTTTCCAGCATCGGCAGCAGCAGTGGCGAGATGTCATCCAGGCGGCTGCGTTCGTGGGCAGAAAAGCCATAGGTCGAGCCCGAGCGCAGCACCTGGATCTCATAGCGCGACTCGCCCTTGCGGCGGATCAGGTGCAGGCGTGACGGGTCGCTGAAGGCCCCTTCAGGGCAGGGGGCCGACGAGAACACGGTCTCATTGATCAGGGGCGAATCGTCGCTGCGTTCAGCCACCACAGGCAACTGGCGAATCTGCATGGCGTCGATGCTCAGGTGAGCCTGGATCAGGTCGTGCAGCATGCGCGGGAATTGTCGGCTGCCGGTGCTGGCAATGACTTTGCCGATCTGCGGATAGAGCAAGTGCGAATTCATTGTGTCATCCATGAGGTCCATTGGTGCAAATCCCGCTTGGCTGCCGGCCAGCATCCTGGGCCTGCCAAGGGAGGTGCTTGGTATCCTAGTACAACGATTGAGTGACCGTTAAATGAAGCGGCGATAATGGCAGAATAATGGCATCCATTTGTGGGCGTCTACTGCCACGCGGGTTGTCGGGTATGATGCAGCCCCGACATTTTCCCACGAGGCCTGCCCCCATGTCCCTGAGCGCTGAACAGATCGGCGAATTCCAAGCCTTTGCCGAACAGCTGGCCGATGCCGCTGCGCTGGCGATCCAGCCGTATTTCCGTGCCAGCCTGGAGGTCGAGGACAAGGGTGGGCGCCTGTACGACCCGGTGACCGTGGCCGACAAGGCGGCCGAGGATGCCATGCGTGAACTGATTCAGGCGCGCTACCCGGAGCACGGCATTCTCGGTGAGGAGGCTGGCGTGGCGGTGGGCAGCAGCCCGCTGACCTGGGTGCTCGACCCGATCGATGGCACCCGTGCCTTCATCACCGGCTTGCCGCTGTGGGGCACGCTGATCGCCCTGAATGACGGCACCCGCCCGGTAGTGGGCGTGATGAACCAGCCATTCACCGGCGAGCGTTTCGTTGGCACCCCGGCAGGCGCCTGGCGCAGTGGCACGCCGCTGAAAACCCGTGCCTGCACCGACCTGGCTGCGGCCACGCTGATGTGCACCACGCCGGACATGTTCGACACCCCCTCGCGCAAGGCGGCATTCGAAACGGTGGCCGGCAAGGCGCGGCTGATGCGCTATGGCGGTGATTGCTACGCCTACTGCATGTTGGCTTCGGGTTTTGTCGACGTGATCGTCGAAGCGAGCCTGCAGCCGTATGACGTGCAGGCGCTGATGCCGATCATCGAAGGGGCGGGCGGGGTGATCACCGCCTGGGATGGCAGCAGCGCGCAGAATGGCGGGTGTGTGGTGGCCTGTGGTGACCCGGCGCTTCATGCGCAGGTGGTGGAGATGCTGCGCCACGCCCTGTGAATGGTGGGGCGCCTGAACTGGCCCCTTCGCGGGCAAGCCCGCTCCCACAGGAACTGCACTGCCTTCAAGGGCAGTGATACTCCTGTGGGAGCGGGCTTGCCCGCGAAGAGGCCAGTTCAGGTTAACACCGCACTTTTTCCGAATTCCGGGTTCTATGCTTGGCCAGGCTGCACCGACTCCCAGTGCAGCCGCCGAATACGATCCCGGTGCCGATGGTTGCAAGCAACTCCCGATTCTTCCCAAGCCTGCTGCTGGCAGGCGCCCTGATTGGCCTGGCCGGCTGCAGCCAGCAGCAAGGCCACGACATTGTCAACCAGTTCGGTAACGGCAAGCCCAGCGAGCTGTTCCAGACCAGTGTCGACCGCATGGCCACGCTAGCCATGCGCGACAACTTGCAGAGCCTGTATCTGCTGATGAACAAGCTGTACCTGCGTAACCCCAACCAGTGGAAGATGTCCGGTTTCCTGGACGCCGCCACAGCCGAGCGGCAGATCCGCATCGCCATCGAGCAGCGTCAGCCCTTGCCGCAACTGGGCAACCGTCGCGACCTGGCCGCCCTGAGCTATGCCCTGAGCCCGGAGTTTCGCGGCGACCGGGTCGGTGCCTTCATCTACGCCATCGGCAGCATGCTGATCACCGCGCACGGCGGGCGTACCGAGTTCTACATGACCGATACCATCGACCCGCTGTTCGTCAACAACGCGGCGCGCAATATCGAGAAGGCGACCTGGATGCTCAGCCAGCGCCAGGATGCCAACGGGGTGTTGCTGCTGTTTTCCAACGAGATCTCGGAGGAGGGTAGCAACCTGAGTTTCGCCGTGGAGTTCGGCAAGATCGTGGCGCGGCTGGATTTGCTGGCTGAGTTGCTGGATGAGCGGTATCGGCGGATTGGGCTGAATTATGCGCAGAGTTTGCTGTTGATGAACTTCCTGCCTGTGCAGTAATGGCCTGCTCCGGGTTGGAGCAGGTGATTGCAAGCGCCTGAATGCCGAGGAATGGATCAGGCGAGCATAATCACGCTGCCATTCATCCCGGATATCAGTAGGCGTTTGCCGGGTTCGAAAATGCGTTGCTGCCAATGATCTTCCGTGAGATTTCCTGCTCTAGGATATAAGAAGGCATAGTGTCATTAAGGGGTGGCGGGAGTTATAAAAGCGATGTTGTCAATCTGGCCTAGAGCAGCCTCTCTATAGCTTGACGGTATCGTTGCCCAGCGAGGCTCATGCTGTTGTTGTGGCTGGCACCCGGGACCAGCAGCAGGGTCTTGGGCTGCTGCGCGGCATCGAACAGCGCCTGGCTGAAGCGGGGTGGCACGAAGCGGTCATCCAGGCCGTGCACCAGCAGCACGGGCAGGCCGACATCCTTGATCTTGTCCAGCGAATCGAACTTCTGGGACATCAACCAGTGCACTGGCAGTGACGTATTGGCAACCGCCGCCGCCGCATCGCCCAGTGATGTGAAGGTCGACTCCAGTATCAGGCCACGGGCCGGTGCTGTGCTGCCAGCTTGCTGTGCCTGGCGGGCCAGCTCGGTGGCCAGCTCGACAGCCACGGCGCCGCCGAGCGAATGGCCGAAGATCAGGCGCTTGCCGGCATCAGGCTGCAACTGCACGAAGCGCTCCCAGGCGATACGCGCATCCTCGTAGACCGTGGCTTCGGACGGCAGGTCGCCGCGGCTCTGGCCGAAGCCGCGATAGTCCACGGCCAGCACCGAATAGCCCATGGCATGCAGTTGCTCGATGCGAAACAGCTGGCCGGTAAGATTCCAGCGCACACCGTGCAGATAGAGGATGGCCGGCGCATTGGCGCGTTTGGCGGGCCACCACCAGGCATGCAGGCTCTGCTGGTCGGTGAAGCTGCGCGGGCGCAGGTCCAGTTCCTGCACCTCGCTGGGCAAGCCGTGGAACCAGCTGGCCTCGCCAGGTTCGATGCGAAACACCAGCTCGCGCTCCTTGTGCTGCAGCACCGCGCAGCCAGCGGGCAGGCCGATGACCATCAGGGTGGCGTACAACCAGGTCAACCAGCGCCGGCGCAGGTGAGTGAGGAGGAGGGTAGGCATGTTGGGTTTTTAACAGATGCGATGGGCTTGATGTCAGAAAAGTTACCGAGCGGCGCTATGGCTTGGTTGCAAGCTGTTTCTGGAGGTTCTGTGCTCTTCGGTCGGGTATCTTCGCGGGTGTGGGAGCTGGTTTACCCGCGAAAGGGCCCTTACCGGTAGATGGTCAGGCGTTGCGCAGCTGCTCCAGCCACGGCTGAAACTCTTCCAGCAACCACTCGCGCAAACGCCCGCAGCTGGAGTCGTGCTCTTTTCCTCGTTGAAGGCGAGGAAATGGAAAGTGTCCTTGCGCACCAGCGCCTGCTCGACCGGCCGTACCAGCAAACCTTGGCAGTTGTTGCAGCACACCAGCAAGTCGCTGACCGAGGTGGCGGTGGCCCGCGGGTTTATCAGTTTTCCGCACTTCTATCGGCGTTTTCGCGAGCTGTTTGCCATCGCACCGCGCCAGTTCCGGGCGCGCAGCCAGGGCTGGGCGGGGCGGCAGGAAGTGGCTGTGAACTGATTGAAGCTGGGATGGCGCTGCGTTTTTGTGGGAGCGGCCTTGTGTCGCGAACGGGCGGCAGAGCAGCCCCAAAAATTCGGAAGCAAGGCTGAAATCCTGGGGCTGCTCCGCAGCCCTTTCGCGACGAACCCACCGGCTTAGCGCAATGTCCGATTATCGCGCACTTCTGATCTGCCCACTGTCCGCTATCCGCCCACCCAATCCGAACATCTCATTGCCCAACCCTCGCCTTTTGCTTAGTGTTCACCTGTACGCCATTGGTCAGCTGCCCTCAGAAACCTGACTTCGGCTCGATAGAATGACCGTGAACGACCGCAATCACAGGCCTGCAGGGCCAGTAGGGCGCGGCGCCCAGAACAATAACGATACCGAGTGCCTTGCCTATGGAAAGCCGCCTGCTGAGCGAGCGCAGTAGCGTGTTCTATCACGCCGACCCTTATGCGGTGTCCGACTACGTCAACCAGCACGTCGGCCAGCACTGCATCGGCCTGGCGCGCACCACCCACCCGCAGGCCAGCCTCAGCCACCGCAAGTTCGCCGAACTCGACCTGTGCCGCATCAGCTACGGCGGCAGCGTGCGGGTTACCTCGCCGGCGCTGGAATCCATCTATCACCTGCAAGTGCTGCTCAATGGCAACTGCCTGTGGCGCGGGCACCAGCGCGAGCACCACTTGGTGCCGGGCGAGCTGTTGCTGATCAACCCGGACGACCCGGTCGACCTGACCTATTCCGAAGACTGCGAGAAATTCATCCTCAAGGTGCCGACCCGGCTGCTTGACACCATCTGCGACGAGCAGCGCTGGCAACGGCCGGATGGCGGCGTGCGGTTCCTGCGCAACCACTACCGGCTGGAAGAGCTCGATGGCTTCGTCAACCTGCTGGCCATGGTCTGCCATGAGGCCGAGGTCAGTGATTCGCTGCCGCGGGTGCAGGGGCACTACAGCCAGATCGTCGCCAGCAAGCTGATAACCCTGATGAGTACCAATATCCGACGGGAGAGCCTGGGTACGGCCGGGGCGAGCCTGGAGCGGATCCTCGACTACATCGAGCGCAACCTCAAACTGGAGCTGCCAGCCGAAGTGCTGGCAGAGCAGGCTTGCATGAGCTTGCGTTCGTTGTATGCGCTGTTCGACCGGCAGCTCGGCACCACGCCGAAACAGTACGTGCGCCAGCGCAAGCTGGAACGGGTGCATGCGTGCCTGAGTGATGCCAGCTGCGCGGTGCGCAGCGTGACCGAGCTGGCCATGGATTACGGCTTCCTGCACCTCGGGCGGTTCTCCGAAGTGTATCGCCAGCGGTTTGGCGAGCTGCCCTCGGAAACCCTCAGGCAGCGCCACTAGCGCTGACGCGCCCTTGTAGGAGCGGCATTGCGTCGCGAAAGGGCCGTGTAGCGGCCCCAGGGTCTCAGCGTCAAGGCAAAGATTGCAGGGGGCCGCTGCGCAGCCCTTTCGCGACGCAAGGCCGCTCCTACAAGGGGTAGTGCTTGAGTTCGCGTGCAATCAGCATGCGCTGGATCTCGCTCGACCCCTCGTAGATTTGCGTGATACGCGCATCGCGGTAGTAACGCTCGACCGGGTAGTCCTCCAGATAGCCATAACCGCCGTGCACCTGGATCGCCATCGAGCAGACCCGCTCGGCCATTTCCGAAGCGAACAGCTTGGCCTGGGACGCTTCCGACAAGCACGGCTTGCCCGCACTGCGCAGCCGCGCAGCATGCAGGATCAACAAGCGCGCAGCGTTCACCTGCACCTGCATGTCCGCCAGCAGGTTGGCGATGCTCTGGTGCTCGTTGATCGGCTTGCCGAACTGGATGCGATCCCGCGAATACACCAGCGCCGCCTCGAACGCGGCGCGGGCGATGCCCAAGGCCTGGGCGGCGATGCCGATGCGGCCGCCTTCGAGGTTGGACAGGGCGATGGCCAGGCCCTTGCCGCGCTCACCGAGGATGTTGGCTGCTGGAATACGGCAGTTGTCGAAGGTCACCGCGCAGGTATCGGAGGCGCGGATACCCATCTTGTGTTCGCTGCGGTCGACCTTGAAGCCTGGGTTGTCGGTGGGCACCAGGAATGCTGAAAGGCCTTTCTTGCCCAGCTCCGGGTCGGTGACGGCGAAGACGATGGCCAAGCCGGCGCGGCGGGCATTGCTGACGAACTGCTTGGCCCCATTGATCACCCATTCGCCATTGACCAGCTCGGCGCGGGTGCGCAGGTTGTGCGCTTCCGAGCCTGCCTGGGGCTCGGTCAGGCAGAAGCAGCCGATCACCTCGCCAGTGGCCAGGCGCGGCAGCCAGGCCTGCTGCTGTTCAGGGGTGCCGTAGGCGAGCAGGGGGCCGCAGCCCACCGAATTGTGGATGCTCATCATCGCGCCGGTGGCGCCGCAACCGGCAGCGATTTCCTCGACTGCCAGGGCGTAGGCCACGTAGTCGGTATAGCTGCCGCCAAACGCCTCGGGCACGACCATGCCGAGCAGGCCGAGCTCGCCCATCTTGCGCACCACGCCATCGTCGATCCAGCCGGCCTTTTCCCAGGCTTGCGCATGCGGGGCGATTTCGCCGCGGGCGAAATCACGGGCCATGTCGCGGATCATGATCTGCTCTTCGCTCAGTTCCAGGTCATGCATCTGTGTACTCCCGGGCTCACAGGCCTTCGAAGAATTGGTCGACCCGCTGGCGTGACAGCCCGGCCAGGGTTGGCGGGTTCCAGCGCGGCTGCTTGTCCTTGTCGATGATCAGGGCGCGCACGCCCTCGATGATGTCGCCGTACTGGAACCACTGGCGGTCGATGTGCAGCTCCATGGCGAAGCAGTCTTCCAGCGTCAGGTGACGGCCGCGGCGCAGCATCTCCAGGGTAACCGCCATGGCCAGCGGCGAGCGGCTTTCCAGCTGGTCGGCGGTGGCTACCGCCCAGGGGTGGGTGTCGCCGATGCTGACAGCGCGTAATTGCTCGATGATTGCCCCAAGGTCGGGTTGGGCGAAGAAGTGGTCGATGACCGGGCGCAGCTTTTCCAGTGGTGCGTCGTCCAGCACCTGGCTGCCAAGCTTGGCCAGCAGGTTCTGCAGGTCCTTGAGCGGGTGGTCGCCGAAGCGCAGCTGGTCGAGGCCTTCATCAAGGGCAGCGAGCTTGTCGCTTGGCAGGTACCAGTCGGCCAGCCCGCAGTACAGGGCGTCGGCGGCCTGGATCTGGGTGCCGCTGACGCCCAGGTAGGTGCCCAGTTCGCCCGGGATGCGCGACAGGAAATAGCTACCGCCGACGTCCGGGAAGTAGCCGATGCCGACCTCGGGCATGCCCAGGCGGCTGCGTTCGGTGACGATGCGCAGGTCGCAGCCCTGGGCCAGGCCCATGCCGCCGCCGAGGGTGAAACCGTCCATCAGCACCAGGACCGGCTTGCGGTAGCGGTGGATGACCAGGTCCAGGGCATATTCCTCGACGAAGAAGTCTTCGTGCAGGGTTTCGCCGGCCTTGTAACTATCGTGCAGCGAGCGGATATCGCCGCCGGCGCAGAAGCCCTTGGGGCCTTCGCCGCGCAGCACTACGGCCTGCACCTGCGGGTCTTCGGCCCATTGGTCGAAGTGCAGGCGCAGGTTGCGCACCATGTCCAGGGTCAGGGCGTTGAGGCCGCCAGGGCGGTTGAGGGTGAGGTGGCCAATCTGGTTGCGGACCTCGGCCAGTACATGAGCCGTTGCCGAGGTATGAGCGTGCGCGGTCATCGCGTTCTCCCTGCTTTGTTATTGATTTTCCAAGTGAAGTCTGGAGTGCGCTGGAGGATCGCTGGATCCTGGCATGCGAATTTGCCTTGCACAATCGATAATTCTGCAGGGGCATCGTGCGTTTTTGCCTTGATCCTTTCAGCGCTTGTGAAATCGAGCGCCGCCCGCGCGGCGCATCGCGGATAAATCCGCTCCTACATTTGTTGCAACGTACTGAACATGTTACGCCATGGTCGCTAGCCCTGGCGCATGACTTGACCCTTACAAACTGCTGACAACCATGGCTACACAGGCATGGCCACGTTGCAACAGATGTAGGAGCGGATTTATCCGCGATGCGCCGCGCGGGCGGCGCTCGATCTCGAACCCCCTGAAAAACCATCGCCATGCACCACTAACGGCAAACCATTACTCCAAGCGTAACGAACAGCCCCCCAGCTTGATTGATCCCCCAATCCTGCTCGCCCTAATGTGCCCCCACGACAGCGAACCCGTGGAGTCACCCAATGACCATAACGAAGAATCCACCGCCGCAATGGTCCAGGCGACGCGCCGAGAAGCAGCGCCGCCTGGACCGCGTCCGTCACCTGGCCGACGGAGTGGTGCTGCCCACCGAACGGATCGTCGAAGCCCTGGAACTGCTGATTGCCCCTGGCGACCGCGTGGTGCTCGAAGGCAACAACCAGAAGCAGGCCGACTTCCTCTCGCGCTCGCTGGCCAAGGCCGACCCCGAGCGCCTGCACGATCTGCACATGATCATGCCCAGCGTCAGCCGCGCCGAGCACCTGGACCTGTTCGAACGCGGCATCGCCCGCAAGCTCGACTTCTCGTTTGCCGGCCCGCAAAGCCTGCGTATCGGCCAACTGCTGGAAGACGGCCTGCTCGAAGTCGGCGCCATCCACACTTACATCGAGTTGTACTCGCGGCTGCTGGTCGACCTGATCCCCAATGTCACGCTGGTCGCCGGCTTCATGGCCGACCGCGATGGCAACCTGTACACCGGCCCCAGCACCGAAGACACCCCGGCGCTGGTCGAGCCTGCCGCCTTCAGCGACGGCCTGGTGATCGCCCAGGTCAACCAGCTGGTTGACCGCGTCGACGACCTGCCGCGGGTGGACATTCCGGCGTCCTGGGTCGACTTCGTGGTGGTCGCCGACCAGCCGTTCTACATCGAACCGCTGTTCACCCGTGACCCGCGCCACATCAAACCCGTGCATGTGCTGATGGCGATGATGGCGATCCGCGGCATTTACGAAAAACACCAGGTGCAGTCGCTGAACCACGGCATTGGTTTCAACACTGCCGCCATCGAGTTGATCCTGCCGACCTATGGTGAGTCGCTGGGCCTCAAAGGCAAGATCTGCCGCAACTGGACCCTCAACCCGCACCCGACCCTGATCCCGGCCATCGAGACCGGCTGGGTCCAGAGCGTGCATTGCTTTGGCACCGAGCTGGGCATGGAAGACTACATTGCCCAGCGCCCGGACGTGTTCTTCACGGGCCGCGACGGTTCGCTGCGCTCCAACCGCATGATGTGCCAGCTGGCCGGGCAGTACGCGGTCGACCTGTTCATCGGCGCCACCTTGCAGGTTGATGGCGACGGCCATTCCTCGACCGTCACCCGCGGCCGCCTGGCCGGCTTTGGCGGGGCACCGAACATGGGCCACGACCCGCGTGGCCGGCGCCACGCGACCCCGGCCTGGCTCGACATGACCGTGCCCGAGACCCTGCTCGAACGAGGCCGCAAGCTGGTGGTGCAGATGGTCGAAACCTATCAGGAAGGCGGCAAACCTACCTTCGTCGAAACCCTCGACGCTGTGGACGTGGCAAAGAAAGCCGGCATGCCCCTGGCGCCGGTGATGATCTATGGCGACGACGTCACCCACCTGCTCACTGAAGAAGGCATCGCCTACCTGTACAAGGCGCGCAGCCTGCAAGAGCGCCAGCAGATGATCGCTGCCGTGGCGGGTGTCACGGCCATCGGCCTGCGGCACGACCCCAAGGACACCCTGCGCATGCGCCAGCAAGGCCTGATCGCCTTGCCCGAAGACCTCGGCATTCGCCGCACCGATGCCAACCGCGAGCTGCTTGCCGCGCGCAGCATCGCCGACCTGGTCGAGTGGTCCGGCGGCCTCTACAACCCGCCCGCACGGTTCAGGAGTTGGTAAATGATGGCTTACGCAACCCCTGTAGGAGCGGCTTCAGCCGCGAAGAGGCCAGCCCGGCAAACCCAGCTCTCCCTGGCTGAGCGCCTGGCCGATCTGGCAACCGAAGCCCTGATCGACGAAGCTGACCTGTCTCCCAAACCTGGCTTGGTCGACCGCCGCAGCAGCGGTGCCCACCCCGACATGACGCTGGCCCTGATGCACGCCTCGGCGTTGGCCTTGTGGCCCTGCCTGCGGCAAATGGCCGAGGCTGCGCAGAACCACGGCCAGATCGGCCAGCCCCTGCGCATTGAGTTGGGCCGCATTGGCCGCGAAGGCGAAGCCGCCATGCTTGCCACAACAGGTGGCATCAACACCCACCGCGGCGCCATATGGGCGCTTGGCCTGCTGGTGGCTGCTCAAGCGCTGGATCCACAGGCCGAGCCCATGACCGTGGCGGCCCGTGCCGGTCGTATTGCCCTGATCGACGACCCGGCAGCGCCCCAGCAACCCAGCCACGGCGCTGCAGTGCGCCAGCGCTACGGCGCAAGCGGTGCCCGCGAACAGGCCCAGCAAGGTTTCCCCGCGGTGCTCGAACACGGCCTGCCACAACTGCGCCGCAGCCGCGCCAACGGTGCCAGCGAAAGCCAGGCTCGGCTGGACGCCTTGTTGGCGATCATGGCCGCGCTCAGCGACACCTGCGTGCTCTGGCGCGCCGGCCCGCAAGGCCTGCAAACCCTGCAAGCGGGCGCCCGTGCGGTGCTCGATGCTGGTGGCTGCGCCACCTTGGATGGCCGCCGCCAGTTACGCCTGCTGGATGCGCAACTGCTGCAACTGAACGCCTCACCGGGCGGCGCTGCCGATCTGCTGGCCGCCTGCCTGTTCCTCGACAAAGCCGGGAGCCTGTGAAATGGAAACCCTGAACTTTCAATTCCCCGCCGCCGAGCCTGGCCGTGGCCGCACCTTGGTCGGCTGCGTCAGCTCCGGCGACCTGGAAGTGCTGATCGAGCCCGGCAGCGCCGGCCGTCTGGACATCCAGGTGGTCACCTCGGTAAACGGCAGCAGCGCACGCTGGCAGCAGTTGTTCCAACGCCTGTTCGATGGCCGCACGCTACCTGCCGTGAAGATCGACATCCACGACTTCGGCGCCACCCCCGGGGTCGTGCGCCTGCGCCTGGAGCAAGGTTTCGAGGAGATTGCCCATGACTGACACCGCCCGCCTGCTGCAAAGCCGCAGCTTCGTCGAACTCGGCGCCCGCCAGCGTGCCCGCGCCTTGCTCGACGCTGGCAGCTTCCGCGAACTGCTCGGCCCGTTCGACCGCCTGATGTCGCCGTGGCTGCCGCGTCAAGGCATCGTGCCCCAGGCCGATGACGGCGTGGTCATCGCCAAGGGCCTGCTGAATGGCCGCCATACCGTGATCGCCGCCATCGAAGGCGCGTTCCAGGGTGGCAGCATGGGTGAGGTGGGCGGTGCCAAGATCGCCGGTGCCCTGGAACTGGCCATCGAGGACAACCGCAACGGTCTCCCCACCTGCGCGGTGCTGCTGCTGGAAACCGGTGGTGTGCGCCTGCAAGAGGCCAATCTTGGCCTGGCGGCTATTGCCGAAATCCAGGCAGCGATCGTCGAGCTTTGCGCTTATCAACCGGTGATCGGCCTGATCGCAGGCTCGGTCGGCTGCTTTGGCGGCATGTCCATCGCGGCCGGCCTGTGCAGCCACTTGCTGGTCACCCGCGAAGCACGCCTGGGCCTCAATGGCCCGCAAGTGATCGAGCAGGAGGCCGGTATCGCCGAGTACGACGCCAAGGACCGCCCGTTCATCTGGAGCCTGACCGGTGGCGAACAACGCTACGCCAGCGGCCTGGTGGATGCCTATGTGGCGGACGACGTCGACAGCATCCGCGAGCAATTGCTGCAACTGCTGGCCACGCCACCCTCCAACCGCGCGGGCCGCCATGTCTGGTTCCTCGAGCGCCTGGCCAGCCTGGGCGCCGATTGCCCGCAACTGGACGCCGCCGCCGTGCGTGCCCTCTATCAAGGAGAAGCCCAATGAACCGTGCCTTGAACTGGCTGCCGGGCCTGGCCGGTGGCGAACCACTGGCGGGCTATCCTGCCTCGCTGCAGGTGGTCGACGGCGAACTGGATAACCGCCTGGCACGTTTCATTGCCGTGGTACCGGACGCGCACAACCCGTTCCCACGGGCACGCACTGGCGAAGTCGGCCTGCTTGAAGGCTGGGGCCTGGCCAAGGCCGTGAGCGATGCGCTCGCGCTGGACCGCGAAGGCGAGAAGCGGGCCATCGTCGCGATCATCGATGTGCCGAGCCAGGCTTACGGCCGCCGTGAAGAAGCCCTGGGTATCCACCAGGCACTGGCCGGCGCCGTGCAGGCCTACGCTCAGGCACGGCTGGCAGGGCACCCGGTGATCGGCCTGCTGGTCGGCAAAGCCATGTCCGGCGCCTTCCTGGCCCACGGCTATCAGGCGCAGCGGCTGATCGCCCTGGATGACAGCGGGGTGATGGTACATGCCATGGGCAAGGCGGCGGCCGCGCGCATTACCCTGCGCAGTGTCGAACAGCTGGAGGCGCTGGCCGCCGAGGTGCCGCCGATGGCCTATGACCTCGCCAGCTATGCGTCACTGGGTTTGCTGTGGCGGCGCCTGCAGGTCGAGAGCGCCGACGCGCCAAGTGCCGCCGATATCGCACAGGTACGCGCCTGCCTGGCCGCGGCTGTACGTGATATTGGCCATTCGACTGACCTGAAATCGCGGCTGGACGGTGAAAACCGCAGTGCCTCCCGTGACGTACGTGCCCGCTTGCGCAGCCAGTGGCAGGAGGCTTGAGATGAGCTTGCCGCAGCCACATGACCTGCTCTGGGGCATGCCGCTGGCCGACTTGCCTGCCGATGCGCCTGCCTGGGCCGTGCAGGCTCTGGCCGCCGGGCAGCCGGTGGTGGTACGGCGTGCCGAATGCGCCTTTGGCTGGGTGGCAGTGGGCGTGCGGGGGCAGGGGCGGGAACAGCGCCTGGGTGCGCTGATGCGCTTGAGCGATGTGCAGCGGCAACTGCGCCCAGAGGCACTGCGCTGGGCGGGTGAAAGCCCCTGGCCAGCCATGCAGGCGCTGGCCTCGGTGACGCCCGTACTCGATGCCTGCGGGCTGGCCTGGGGGCCGACGGGAGGTGTGGCTTACCAGTTGGCCACCGGCTGCACTGTCGTGCATGGCGCCAGTGACCTCGACCTGCTGGTGCGCACGCCACAATTCATGACGCGGGCCAAGGCAAAGGAGCTGCTGGACATCCTCGATTGCGGCCCGTGCCGGATCGATGTGCAACTGGAAACGCCTGCAGGTGCCGTGGCCCTGCGGGAGTGGGCGGGGGTGGCGCGCCGGGTCCTGCTCAAATCAGCCCATGGCGCACGCCTGGTAGCGGACCCGTGGCACGCGCTGGAGTGTGCAGCGTGAGCAGTCTGTTCGCCTTCCCAGGCCAGGGCGCGCAACAGCCAGGCCTGTTGCAGCGCCTGCCTGAGGGTGCCTCGCTGCTGCTGGAAGAGGCCAGTGATGTGCTGGGCGAGCAGGTATTGGCGCTGGACAGCACTCAGGCGTTGCAATCGACCCGTGCCGTGCAGCTCTGCCTACTGCTGGCCGGGGTGGCTTGGGCACGCTGGCTGCTGCGGCGCAGCCCGGCACCGGAGTATGTTGCCGGGTTGTCGATCGGTGCTTATCCCGCCGCCGTGACGGCCGGCGCCCTGGCGTTCGCTGATGCAGTGCGGCTGGTGGCGCTGCGTGGCGAGCTGATGCAGCGTGCCTATCCGCAGGGCTACGGCATGACCGCCCTCAGCGGCCTTGACGTGAGCAGTGTCGAACACTTGCTGGCTGAAGTGGGCGGTGAGGTGTATTTGGCCAACCTCAACAGCGACAACCAGATCGTCATCGCCGGCAGCGATACGGCCATGGCCGAAGTCGCCGCCAGGGCTCGCGCTCGCGGCCAGGGCGTTGCCAGGCGCCTGGCGGTAAGCGTGCCGTCCCACTGCACGTTGCTCGACGGCCCGGCCCGCGAACTGGCGGCTGCCTTTGCCGGTGTCGAGCTGCGCCGCCCACGCATTACCTACCTCAGTGGCAGCAGTGCGCGGCCGATATTCGACCCACAACGCCTGCGCGAAGACCTGGCCGGCAACATGGCGCGGCTGGTCGACTGGCGTGCTACGTTGCGCAACGCCTATGAACGCGGCGTGCGTCTGCACCTGGAAATGCCGCCGGGCAGCGTGCTCAGCGGCCTGGCCCGTCCCGTGTTCGAACAGGGCAGGGTGCTGGCCCTCGAAGCCACCCGCTGGGACACCGTCGACGCGCTGTTGCGTCAGGAGGTGGCCGACAACCGATGACGGCGCTGCAACTCGAAGAACAACAACAAGCAACTTCGACTCAAGCTGAGGACAACAACAATGATCATCTATGGTGTGGCTCTGCTGGCGGTATGCACGCTGGCCGGCGTAATCGTCGGCGACTTCCTGGGCGTGCTGCTGGGCATCAAATCCAATGTGGGCGGGGTTGGCATTGCCATGATCCTGCTGATCTGCGCACGGCTGTACATGCACCGCAATGGCGGCATGAGCAAGGAATGCGAGTTCGGCGTCGGCTTCTGGGGCGCGATGTACATCCCGGTGGTGGTGGCCATGGCCGCCCAGCAGAACGTGGTCACCGCCCTGCACGGTGGGCCGGTGGCACTGCTGGCGGCCATCGGTGCGGTGCTGGTGTGCGGGCTGACCATTGCCGTGATCAGCCGCAGCCATCGCGGCGAGCCGTTGCCGGCGCCTGAGGCGCCTGAAGTCGCCACTGCGCAGGTTGCCCCTGCAGGAGGGCGCTGATCATGTGGCCGATCATTGACAATGCCCTGGAACACAACGGCCTGATCACCGCCTTCGCGCTGGTCGGCGGGATCATGTGGTTGTCGGTGTTGCTGTCGAAGTACCTGACGTTTGGTCGGGTGCACGGCTCGGCGATCGCCATCGTCATCGGCCTGGTGCTGGCCTGGGTCGGCGGTACCGTGACTGGCGGGCAAAAAGGGCTGGCCGACATGGCGCTGTTCTCCGGCATCGGCTTGATGGGCGGGGCCATGCTGCGCGACTTCGCCATCGTCGCAACGGCCTTCGAGGTGCAGGCCACCGAAGCACGCAAGGCCGGGTTGATTGGGGCGGTATCGTTGCTGCTGGGCACGGTGCTGCCGTTCATCGTTGGTTGCGCGGTGGCCTATGCCTTCGGCTACCGCGATGCGGTGAGTATGACCACCATCGGCGCCGGGGCAGTGACGTATATCGTCGGGCCGGTGACCGGGGCTGCGCTTGGGGCGAGCTCGGATGTGGTGGCGCTGTCGATTGCCACCGGGTTGATCAAGGCGATTCTGGTGATGGTGTTCACGCCGGTTTCGGCGCGGTTGCTGGCGCTGGACAACCCGCGTTCGGCCATGGTGTTTGGTGGGTTGGCGGGGACTGTGTCGGGCGTGACGGCAGGACTGGCGGCGACCGATCGGCGGCTGGTGCCCTATGGTGCGCTGACGGCCACCTTCCATACCGGGCTTGGGTGCTTGATGGGGCCTTCGATTCTGTATTTCTGCGTCAGAGGGTTGGTGGGCTGAGATCCTGGGGCTGCTTTGCAGCCCTTTCGCGACCCAAGGCCGCGCCTACAGGGATCGCGACCGACTGTAGGCGCGGCCTTGGGTCGCGAAAAGGGCCGCAAAGCGGCCCCAGCAGCCTGGCTCAATTGGCCCGGCTATACATCCGGCACTCTGCCAACAAGGCCAACAAATTCGGCTCGCGCTCCCGGGCCTTGAGAAACACCACCCCGATATGCTGCTGCAACCGATACCGTGCCTGCAGTGCTATCAACTTCACGCGGTTCTCGTACACCGCCGCGATCCGCCCCGGCAGCAGGGCAAACCCCACTCCCGAGCTGACCATGCTCAGTAGCGTGAAGATGTCGTTCACCTGCATCGCCACCTTCGGCTCGAACCCCGCCTGCTGGAACACCCGTGCACCGTCGCGGTGGGTGGCAAAGCCTTGGGTCAGGGTGATGAAGGTGGAGTCGGCGAGGTCCGCCAGGTCCACTTCCTGCTGCTCGGCGAACGGTGAATCGGTGGGCACGGCGAGGAAGATGTCGTCTGAGAACAGCGGCAGCTGTTCGCAAGCCGGGTCTGCCGCGCTTTCATCCAGTGATACCAGAATGGCTTCGAGCTCATGGTTCTTAAGGCGTTGCAACAGGTCGACGTTGGAGCCGAGCGTCAGGTCGATGTTGAGTTCGCTGCGCCGCAGCTTCAGGCCCATCACCAGCTTGGGCACGGTCTTGACGGTCAGCGAATACAGCGCGCCGAGGCGAAAGCGCTCGGCATAGAAACCGGCGGCCTCGCGGGTCTGGCGCACCATCTGCTCGGCGTCCTGGATCAGCTGGCGGGCTTTCTTTTCCAGCACGTAGGCGCTTTCCAGCGGGATCAGCTGGCGGCCTTCGTGCTTGAAAAGCGGGCAGCGCAGGGCGCTTTCCAGTGAGTGGATGGCGCGGTGCACGCTGACTGCACTGGTGGACAGTTCGGCGGCGGCGCGGCCGAGGTTGCCGCTGCGCATGAAAGCGAGGAAGGTCTCGAGCTTTTTCAGGGTCAGTTCTTCGTCGATCAGCATGCGCGTGGCCCAGCGGCAAGGGAGGCGATGATCATGCCACAGCAACGTGCCTCATGGCGGCGGCAGGTTGTTTGCCAGCAAGCGTGCCCGGCGCAGTTGCGCAAGGTTGCGCGAGCCGGTGCAGAAGCAGGCGATGCGCAACTGGACCAGGAGAATATCGAAGTGCTCCACCACGGCCTGGGTGGAGATCATGGCTGCATTCAGTACGTTGGCGGCCTGGCCTACCAGGTCGGCGCCGAGGCGGATGGCCTTGGCGGCATCGACGCCGTTGGCCACACCGCCGGAGGCGATCAGGCCGATTTCCGGCACGGCGCGGCGTACGGCGAGCAGGCATTGTGCGGTCGGGATGCCCCAGTCGGCAAACGCCAGGGCGATCTCGCGCTCTGCGGCGTTGCCGGCGCGTTCGGCTTCCACCGCTGCCCAGCTGGTGCCGCCAGCGCCGGCCACGTCGATCATGGCGACGCCAGCATCGCAAAGCATGCGCGCCACGCTGGGTGATATGCCTGCACCGACTTCCTTGACGATCACCGGCGCCGGCAACTGGGTGGTCAGGGTTTCGATGCGTTTGAGCACGCCGCGCCAGTCACGGTCGCCTTCTGGCTGTACGGCTTCCTGCAGTGGGTTGAGGTGGATGATCAGGGCATTGGCTTGCAGGGTGTCGACGGCACGACGCGCCAGGTCCAGGCCATCTGCCTCTCGCAACTGGGCGGCGCCGAGATTGGCCAGTAGCGGCACATCCGGTGCCAGGCGTCGCAGCTCGCTGGTCAGGCCTTGGTCGTGGCCACTGCGCAGGCTGACGCGTTGCGAACCCACACCCATGGCGATGCCGAGTGCCTGAGCAGCTTCAGCGAGATGCTGGTTGATGAAGCGTGCGCGTTCGGCGCCACCGGTCATCGAGCTGATAAGCAGCGGGGCGAGCAGGGCGTGGCCGAACAGCTCGGTGCTCAGGTCGATATCGTCCAGGGCCATTTCCGGTAACGCGCAGTGTTCGAAGCGCAGTGCCGACCAGCCTGGGTCGACGCCGTGGGCGCTATTGCTGGTGGCCAGAACGATATCCAGATGATCGTCCTTGCGTTGACTCAGCGGGTTTTTCTTCATGCCGGCTCCGTTTCGAGGGGGCAGCAGTTGTACAGCGTGGGTTGTCTCGTATAGATAAGCTGAAAATCGGTACCACATCAGGCAGCAGCGGGTGCCGGGGGTTCATTCGGCGGTTGGAGTGGGGGCGCAAAGGTGTACGCGTAGAGGCTGGCAGGTGTTCGCCGAGCGTGTTGCAGCGCCTATGCGATCGAGCGCCGCCCGCGCGGCGCATCGCGGATGAATCCGCTCCTACGTCTGTTTCGGGCCAGTCATTCCTGCACCATTGGTGCGCGCCCTCTTGGCAAATGGCTGGAGACCAATAGGGTGGCGGCAGCGATATCTCCGATATCGAATGAAACAAACAAGGCCGACGGCGGTGACCTCACAGAAGCGTCTGGCCCGAAACAGACGTAGGAGCGGATTCATCCGCGATGCGCCGCGCGGGCGGCGCTCGATCGCTTAGGCGCTGCAACGCTTTGGGCAACCACCTGCCCGCCAACAGTTGACCACCCGCCACCCCCCGCGTAGCCTTGCGACTTCGAGGTTCTTCGGCCATGCCGAAGCTAAGACGGGAACGCGGTACAAGCCGCGGCTGCCCCCGCAACTGTAAGCACCGACAATGGATCGACACAGCCACTGCGCCAACGTGCGGGAAGGCGTCATCCCCCTGGTTTCTTCCCTGAGAAGAACTGGAACGGTGCAAGCCAGGAGACCTGCCTCGAGACGATTTCGACTTTCAACCGGGCGGGGTGATCCGGTGGCGAACGAGCCCGGCCGGCCTGGCCCGCGGCTTTCGTCCCGTGTGCCCGCGCCAACTTGCCAAGGGCAACGCGACATGAAAACACTGGCCAAGCTCCCCGTCACCATCGTTACCGGCTTCCTCGGCTCGGGCAAGACCACCTTGCTGCGCCACATGCTCGACAACGCCCACGGCCGCCGCATCGCGGTCATCGTCAACGAATTCGGCGAGCTTGGCATCGACGGCGAAATCCTCAAGCAATGCAGCATCGGTTGCACCGAGGAAGAAGCCAGCGGCCGCGTCTATGAACTGGCCAACGGCTGCCTGTGCTGCACCGTGCAGGAAGAATTCTTCCCGGTAATGCGCGAACTGGTCGCACGCCGCGGCGACCTTGATCACATCCTTATCGAAACCAGCGGCCTGGCACTGCCCAAGCCACTGGTGCAAGCCTTCCAGTGGCCGGAAATCCGCAACGCCTGCACCGTTGACGCGGTCATTACCGTGGTCGACAGCCCAGCCGTGGCCGCCGGCACTTTCGCCGCCTACCCAGAACAGGTCGACGCGCAACGCAAGCTCGACCCCAACCTGGACCACGAATCGCCGCTGCACGAACTGTTTGCCGATCAGCTGGCCAGCGCCGACCTGGTGGTGCTGAACAAGGCCGACCTGATCGACGCCGAAGGCCTGGCCAAGGTCCGTGCCGAAGTGGCTGAGGAGTTGCCGCCAGCGGTCAAGGTGATCGAAGCCAGCAGCGGCCGGCTGCCGCTGGACGTGCTGCTGGGCGTGGGCGCAGAGTCCGAGGTGCACATTGATGGCCGCCGCACCCACCACGACTCCCACCATGACGGCGACGATCATGACGATCATGACCACGACGCCTTCGACTCGATCTCCATCGACCTGCCCGAAGCTGACGAAAGCCTGCTGCTCGATGCCCTGACCCAGCTGGTAGTGGAGTTCGGCATCCTGCGCGCCAAGGGCTTCGCGGCGATCCCTGGCAAACCGATGCGCCTGTTGGTACAGGGCGTGGGCACCCGTTTCGACAAACACTTCGACCGCGCCTGGCGCGCCGACGAGCCACGCATCACCCGCCTGGTGCTGATTGGCCAGGACCTCGATGCCGTGCAACTGGAAGCGCGCCTGCGCCAGGCCCTGGGCGCCTGACCGATGCACCTGCTGCGGACCCAGCCCGGTGGCTTCGTGCCGGACGACAGCATTGCCGACCTCGGCCAGACACCCGCCGAGCTGGTGATTCTCTGCAGCGGCGACTCGCACCTGGCATTGCTCGCCGAAACCGCCGAGCAACTGCCGGACGATTTTCCCAGCCTGCGCCTGGCCAACCCGATGCAGGTGCAGAACCATGCCTCGGTCGACCTGTATGTCGACGAGGTACTGCGCCATGCCAAGGTGATCCTGGTGTCGCTGCACGGCGGCGTCGGCTACTGGCGCTATGGCGTCGAGCAGCTGGTCGAACTGGCGGCAAGGGGCGTGCAACTGATCCTGGTGCCCGGCGATGACCGCCCGGACCCGGAGTTGACCGGCTTGGGCACGGTCATCGGCGAGCCGGCCGAGCGCCTCTGGCACTACCTGCGCCAAGGCGGCAAAAGCAATGCCGTGAACCTGTTCAAATGCCTGGCCAACCAGTGGCTGGGGCGTGATTACCGTTGGGACGAACCGCAGCCTTTGCCGCGGACTTCGGTGTACCACCCGGGCAAACCTGGCGCGTTGCTTGAAGACTGGTACAGCCAGTGGAACGCCGAATACCCGGTGGCCCCGTTGCTGTTTTATCGCTCGCACCTGCAGGCCGCCAACACTGCGTTCATCGATGTGTTCTGCGAGCGCTTGCAGGCGGCCGGCCTTAACCCACTGCCCATCGCGGTGGCCAGCCTCAAGGAAAGTGCCTGCCTGGAGCAGGTCGAAGCCTGGCTGGACGAAGTAGGCGCCGAGGTGTTGATCAACACCACAGGTTTTGCCTTGTCCAGCCCGGAGCGCCCCAACCTGCGGCCGTTCCGTCGAGATATCCCGGTGTTGCAGGCCATTTGCGCGCAGGACAACCAACCCGGTTGGGAAGCCAGCGAGCAGGGCCTCGGTGCCCGCGACCTGGCCATGCACATCGCCTTGCCGGAACTGGACGGGCGCATCATCACCCGCCCAGTGAGTTTCAAGGACATGGCCTGGCGCAGCGAGCGCAGCCAGTCCGACGTGGTCTGTTACCGCGCTCACCCCGAACGCATGGACTTCGTCGCCGAACTGGCGCGCCGCTGGGTCGAACTGGCGCGCCTGCCCAATGGGCAAAAGCGTGTAGCCCTGGTGCTGGCCAACTACCCGACCCGCGATGGCCGCATTGGCAACGGCGTTGGCCTGGACACCCCGGCTGCTGCCCTGAACATTCTTCAGGCACTGCAGGCCGAGGGCTATCCGCTGGCCGCGCTGCCTGCTAGCGGCACGCAATTGATTCATCAGTTGCTTGGCGGGGTCACCAACGATCTTGAGCACCTCGACCAGCGTCCCTGCGCCCAGAGCCTGAGCCTGACGGACTACCAGGCGGCGTTCGAACGCTTGCCCGAGGCCAACCGCCAAGCTGTGCTGGAGCGTTGGGGGCCGCCCGAACAGGACCCGATGTACCGCCAAGGCCGCCTGATGGTGGCCGGGCTGCGCTTTGGCCTGACCTTCGTCGGCATCCAGCCTGCGCGTGGCTATCAGGTCGACCCCAGCGCGGTGTACCACGACCCCGACCTGGTGCCGCCGCATGGCTACCTGGCGTTTCACTTCTGGCTGCGCCATGCCTTTGCCGCCGATGCCGTCATCCACGTCGGCAAGCATGGCAACCTGGAGTGGCTGCCTGGCAAGGGCGTCGGCCTGTCCGCGCAATGCTGGCCTGACGCGCTGCTCGGCCCGCTGCCGAATATCTACCCGTTCATCGTCAACGACCCAGGCGAAGGCGCCCAGGCCAAGCGCCGAACCCAGGCGGTGATCATCGATCACCTGATGCCGCCGCTGACCCGCGCCGAAACCTATGGCCCCCTGCGTCATCTGGAACAGCTGGCGGACGAATTCTACGAAGCCCAGCTGCTTGACCCGCGCCGTGCACGTGAACTGCAACGCGACATTCTCGAGCTGGTCAAGGCCAACCACATCGACCGTGAGTTGCAGCTCGAAGGCCAGCTGGACGATGCTGCGGTGTGGCTGCCACGCCTGGACACTTACCTGTGCGACCTCAAGGAATCGCAGATTCGCGATGGCCTGCATGTATTTGGCCAGTCGCCGCAGGCACGACTGCGCATCGATACCCTGCTGGCCTTGCTGCGGGTGGAGCGCGGCGATGGCCGCGGTGGCAACGCGAGCTTGTTGCGCACCCTGGCCAAGGCGCTGGCGCTGGGCTTCGATCCCCTCGATTGCGACCTCGGCGAGGCCTGGTCAGGCCCGCGTCCGGCGCTGCTGCAGGCGGTGGACGAAGGTGCCTGGCGCACCTGTGGCGATACCCGCGAGCGCCTTGAGTTGTTGGCACTGCGCATCATCGAACAGGCACTTCAGGGGCGTGTGCCGTTGCCCGGCGCGCCCGAATGGCAGCCGGTGCACGACGTGATAAAAGCCCTGCGCGAGCAGGTCGCACCGGACCTGGATGCGTGCGGCGCTGCAGAAATCAATGGCCTGCTTGCTGCGCTGGCCGGGCGTTTCGTGCCGGCCGGCCCCAGCGGGGCACCCAGCCGTGGGCGCCTGGATGTGTTGCCCACCGGGCGCAACTTCTACACCGTGGATGTGCGCAACCTGCCGACCACCACGGCCTGGCGCCTGGGCTTCGCCTCGGCCAACCTGATCCTTGAACGCCACCTGCAGGACCACGGCGACCATCTGCGCCAGCTGGGCCTGTCGGTGTGGGGCACAGCGACCATGCGCACGGGGGGCGACGACATTGCCCAGGCCATGGCATTGATGGGCGTGCGCCCGGTGTGGGCGACCGGCAGTCAGCGTGTCGACGACTTCGAGATCCTGCCGTTGAGCCTGCTCGATCGCCCGCGAGTGGACGTGACACTGCGTGTATCGGGCTTCTTCCGCGATGCCTTCGGCAACCTGATCCGCCTGTTCGATGCCGCAGTGCAGGCGGTGGCGGCACTGGACGAGCCCGACGACCTCAACCCCTTGGCCGCCCGGGTGCGTAACGAACGCGCCAGCTTGCAGGCACAGGGCGTGGATGCCGATCAGGCGGCGCGTCAGGCCGGCTGGCGGGTGTTCGGTGCCAAACCTGGCGCCTACGGTGCCGGCGTGCAGAACGCCATCGATGGCCGCCTGTGGCACAACCGCGACGACCTTGCCGAGGTGTACCTCAACCACGGTGGCTACGCCTACGGTGCCAGCGATGAAGGTACCCCGGCACGCGCCCAGTTCGCCCGGCGCCTGGGCCAGGTGCAGGCGGTGCTGCAGAATCAGGACAACCACGAGCACGACCTGCTCGATTCCAACGATTACTATCAGTTCCAGGGCGGTATGCTGGCGGCTTCGGAGACCTTGTCCGGTGCCGCGGTAGCCAGCTACCACGGCGACCACAGCCAGGTCGACCGGCCGCGTATCCGCACCTTGAAGGAAGAGCTGAACCGCGTGATACGTGCCCGTGCCCTGAACCCGAAATGGATCGACGGGGCGAAACGCCACGGCTACAAGGGCGCTTTCGAGTTGGCCGCGACTGTCGACAACCTGTTCGCCTTCGATGCCACCACGCACCTGATCGACGACCATCATTACCAGTCGCTGGCCGATGCCTATGTGCTCGACCCAGCGACCCGCGACTTCATGCGCGAGCACAACCCCGAGGCCCTGCGCGACCTCACCGAACGCTTGCTGGAAGCCCAGCAGCGCGGGCTCTGGGAAGCCCCCGGTGACTACCGCGAGGCGCTTGAGGAGCAGTTGCTCGACGGCGAGGAACAGGCTTGAAATGAGTGAACCCGTACAATTTCCGCTGGCTGCCGTGGTCGGTGCCGAGGACCTCAAGCTGGCCCTGTGCCTGACCGCCATCGACCCGAAGATCGGTGGCGTGCTCATCGAGGGCCCGCGCGGCATGGCCAAGAGCACCCTGGCGCGCGGCCTGGCCGACCTGCTGGGCGAGGGCCCGTTCGTGACGTTGCCGCTGGGGGCCAGTGAAGAGCGCCTGGTCGGCACGCTGGACCTGGATGCCGCACTCGGCCAGGGCAAGGCGCAGTTTTCCCCCGGAGTGCTGGCCCACGCCGACGGCGGCGTGCTGTATGTCGATGAAGTCAACCTGCTGCCAGACACCTTGGTCGACCTGCTGCTGGATGTGGCCGCCAGTGGCACCAACCGCATCGAGCGTGACGGCATTTCCCATCGACACAGTGCCCGTTTCGTCCTGATCGGCACCATGAACCCCGAAGAAGGCGAGTTGCGCCCGCAGTTGCTCGACCGCTTTGGCCTGAATGTAGTGCTTGAAGGCCTGCCGGCTCCGCAGGCGCGTCAGCAGATCATTCGCCGACGGCTGGCCTTCGATAGCGACCCACAGGCGTTCTGTGAACAGTGGGCCAGCGCCCAGGAGCAGCTGCGAGAGCGCTGCCACGCTGCGCGTCAGGGCCTGACAGCAATCGCACTGGACGATCAGGCCCTGGCCTGGATCACTGAGCGTTGCTTTGCTGCCGGTGTCGATGGTTTGCGTGCCGACCTGGTCTGGCTGCGCGCCGCCCGAGCCCATTGTGCCTGGCGCGGTGGGCAGGCGATCGAAGAAGGCGATGTCGACGCCGTGGCAGAGTTCGCCTTGCGCCATCGCCGGCGTACGGCGCCTGAGGCGCCGGCCACTGCGCCGCCTGGCGCGGCTGATGGCCGCGACAGCCAGGGCGAGGGCGGGCAGGGCGACTGGGGCGCGCTGCCTGCGCAGCCTGTGAGCAGTGGCGCGCGGCGAGAGGTACCGAACTGGGCAAAAAAGCCCTGAGCATCCGCCAGCCTGTCTTGAGGGTGGCGGATGCCATGCCCCGTGCCGGAAAACTGGCGGGTGCCAGCCGTGGCCGCGCCCGTGCGGCCTCCACTGGCCGGGTGGCATGGCTGCCGACTTTGCTCAAAGGGCGCCCCACGTTGCGCCAGGACCTTTGCTGGCAACAGCGCCAGGCCCAGGCCAATGAATTGTGGCTGGTGATCGTCGACGCCTCGGCCTCGACGCGGCGCAATCAGGCCTTGGCGCAGTGCAAGGGCTTGCTGGCCGAGCTATTCGACCAGGCCTATCGGCAACGCGCCCGTCTTGCCCTGCTGACCGCCAGCGGTGGCGCACCGCAATGGCAGCGTCACGGGCTCAAGGCATCGGCAAGCCTGCAGCCTTGGTTGCAGGCCTTGGGCGCTGGCGGCGGCACACCTTTGATCGCAGCGCTTGAACAGGCGCGGCGCTGGCTGCAGGCCCGGCAAAAAGCCCATCCTCACGAGTTGCAGCGTTGCCTGGTGTTTACCGATGGTCGCCTGCAACGTTGGCACGCCGTGCAACCCATGCCCTGTGCCACCGTTCTGCTAGACATGGAATTGGCGCCAGTGCGCCTGGGGCGAGCACAACAGTTGGCCACGGAGCTACAGGCCGAGTATCAGCATCTTGAGCAATTCAAGGTCAAGAAGTAAGGGCGGCGGGAAGTGCTGGCGCGACACTTTGTCGCAATAAGAAAGTTGCCTGGCAACGCCATTGTAAAGTTATGCAAGTGCGTGCCTGGCACACACTTGCAGGGAAGCTGCACTATTACTTCGGCATCGACCAAGGCTGCAGGTCATACCCTTTCTGGCACAGTTCGGCACGCACTTCCTCGATCAGGCTGGCCCATTGCGCAGGGTCCGAATAGATACGCGACGATACTTGCTTGCTGCCAATACGGGTGCTGGTCCGGTCGATGACCGCCAGGCTCAGTTCGCCGGTGCCGTTGGGCGCATCCCAGGCTACACACTGGAAGGGCTCGAAAGCGTGGTCGGCAATCAGCAGTGCTTCGTTGACACGGAGCGGGGCATTCATGGTTCGGTCTCTCTATGGTCCCAAACATCGAAATAAGGTCCGCGTAACTGCTACGTCGCTTCAAGTCTTATCGCGATCCGCAGCGCGGGGTTATTCGTACTGATGCTCCAAGTTAGGGGTGGAGTCACACAGATAATGTAAATTTTTTGCGGGTTACAGATTTTTTGTTTCCCTGCGCCGCCTGTGACGCCATTAAATCTGGAAAATTCCCGAGCGGGTTCGGGCGGATAGAACCCGGCAGACAGACGGTCGTGAGCAGCGTCAAGTTCGTTGCTACTGTTAATTCGGCGCCGCAACTTACTGTTTTCACGTAAAAAACCAACAATTGGCGCCAAGGAACGGTCATGCACGAGACTGCCGCTCTTCGTCGCTTGCTCATCGTCGACCCCTGCGATGATTGCCACCGTCTGTTACCCGGCCTGGAGAGTGCGGGCTGGGAAGTTAACAGCTGTAGCCTGGACCTGGCCCTGGAGCACCGATGCGATATAGGCCTGTTGCGCCTGCAGGCATCCCACCTGCGGCATCCGGACGCGGTCAAGGACATGATCAAGCGCAGCAATACCGAGTGGATCGCCGTGCTCAATGCCGAGCAGTTGCGCATGCAGAATGTCGGTGACTTTGTCTGCGAGTGGTTTTTCGACTTTCATACCTTGCCGTTCGACTTTTCCCGCGTGCTGGTGACGCTTGGGCGGGCTTTTGGTATGGCCCGCCTGCGCGGCAAGGGCGCGGTGAGGGTCGATGGGCTGGAACACGAACTGCTGGGTGACAGCCGCCCGATCCTGGAATTGCGTAAATTGCTCGGCAAACTGGCACCGACCGAGTCCCCGGTGCTCATCCGTGGTGAGAGCGGTACGGGCAAGGAGTTGGTGGCGCGCACGTTGCACCGGCAATCACAGCGCAGCGAAATGCCGTTCGTCGCCATCAATTGTGGGGCGATACCTGAAAACCTGATCCAGTCCGAGCTGTTTGGTCATGAGAAAGGTGCCTTTACCGGTGCCCACCAGCGCAAGGTCGGGCGTATCGAGGCGGCCCATGGAGGGACCTTGTTCCTCGACGAAATTGGCGACCTGCCCCTGGAGTTGCAGGCTAACTTGCTGCGGTTCCTGCAAGAAAAGCACATTGAGCGGGTGGGTGGGAGCCAGCCGATACCGGTCGACGTGCGGGTACTGGCGGCAACCCATATGGACCTGGAGAAGGCCATTGAGCATGGGCGTTTCCGTGAAGATCTGTACTACCGGCTCAACGTGCTGCAGGTAATCACTGCGCCACTGCGTGACCGGCATGGCGACCTGTCGATGCTGGCCAACCACTTTTCGCATTTTTATAGCCTTGAAACAGGCCGCAGACCGCGGTCATTCAGTGATAACGCGCTGGCAGCGATGGGGCGCCACAACTGGCCTGGCAATGTGCGTGAGCTGGCCAACCGGGTAAGGCGCGGGCTGGTGCTGGCCGAAGGGCGCCAGATCGAGGCCCAGGACCTTGGCCTGCAGGGCCTGGAGCAGGAAGAACAGCCGCTGGGCACCCTGGAAGACTACAAGCACAGGGCCGAACGCCAGGCGCTGTGCGATGTATTGGGCCGGCACAGCAACAACATGAGCATTGCCGCGAAGGTGCTTGGGGTATCGCGGCCGACGTTCTACCGGCTGCTGCACAAGCACCAGATTCGCTGATCAGCTGGATTGGACGATATGCCCGTCGGACAAGTCTTCCAGCGGTTCTTCTTCGCCGGGTAGCGCGGTAATCACGCTGAAATCACTGACCTCGACTTCGCCGCCGCCATAACCGAGCAGGTGGAAGGAAAACGCCTTGCGCATGGTCGGGTTATCAAAGCCGAATTCCATTTCCAGCGGTTTGTCGGCTGTTACCTGGATCTCCTCGGGCAACCCCAGTGGCACATCCTGCTCCAGCTCCTTGGCCTTGAGCTGGATATAGGCGGCGTGCTGCGGGTCGAGCGCACGCACCTTGACCCGTACACGCGTGTGCGAGCCCTCGGGCATTTCCAGGTACTGTGCGCCGATCAGGTTGTCGGCCCAGTCGTCGCGGATGCGTGCCTGCAATTGGATGGCGGACGGGCCGCCGAACTGATAGCGCAGGTTGAGCGGGGTTTGCAGCAGGGACTGGTCAAGCACGCCGGCCAGTGCGCCGATCTGAGCGCCGAGGTTGCTGTCGCCGGTGCCGAGGTACCGGGCCTGGTCGGCGATGAAGCCTGGGCTGTCGTAGCGGCGGCAGCGCTGCTGGAAATCGCATTCGGTGAAGACGCCCTTGCCATCGTGGTAGCGCAGCATGCCGTTGGTGTAGGAAATCATCTCACGGCCGCTGTCGTAATCGCGGTAAAGCGAGCGCCCGCCGAGCGCGACCGGGATTGGCAGGGCAAAGTAGTCGAGCAGGGAGGTGGCCAGGTCGATGTGGCCGTAGGTCCCGTGCTTGATGCGTGGCAGTTGTGCCTGCTCCGGTGCCAGGGTCAGGTTGAAACCCCAGGACGAGGCCAGGCGCACGCCATCGATACCGTGGGATTCATCCGAGGTCACCACCACAAGTGTGTCCTTGAGCACGCCCTGGCGTTCGAGGTTGTCGAGGAACGCGCCGATCGCATCATCCAGGTAGGCGACCGCCGCTTGCTTGGCGGTGTCGTAACGCTGCAGGTAGTCATCCGGGGCGGAGTAGGGCTGGTGGGTGCCCACGGTCAGCAAGGTGAGCATCCAGGGGCGGTCCTGCTGGCGCAACTGCCCGACATAATCCAGCGCCCCTTCGAAGAACGCCCGATCATCCTTGCCCCACGGGAACTCCAGGTAGTTCTTGTTGCTGAACCACTCCAGCCCGTTAACCGTGTCGAAGCCGATATGCGGCATGATCCGGTCCTTGGCCATGAAGCGCAGGCCGGCGCCTTGCAGGTAGTGGGTGCTGAAGCCGGCCTGGCGTAGCTGTGCCGGCAGGCACGCCTGATTGCGCTGGTGCTGGGTGAGCAACTCGACACCCTTTGGCGTGCCGTTGGCCAGCTTGTCGTAGTCACCGCACAGCATCGCGTACAGGCCGCGGATGGTCTGGTGCGTGTGCAACACGTAATCCGGGGTGTTCATGCCACGCTCGGCCCATTGGCTGAGCTTTGGCATCAGGTCTTCGTCGAAACGGCTGTGCAAGGCCTCGCGGTTAGGGCGCACATAGGCGCCAGGAATGCCTTCGAGGGTGATGACCAGCAGGTTGCGAGCGTGGCCTGGTGCCGCCAGCAGTTTTTGCCCGCTCAGGTCATGCTGGGTCAGGCCGGCACTTGGCAGCGGCGTGATCGTGGGGGCCTGGCCCGCCCAGTGCTGGACGTGACGTTGCAGGTCGCCGGCGGCGGCAGACAGCAACTGATGGGACAGGTTGTACTGGTGCCATTGGTCCGCATCGCTGGATGCCAGGTGCTGGCTGCCCCAGTGTGCAGCGAACAGCAGCGCCGGGATGGCCCAGGCCCTGCGCGCGAGTTTCGCGCCGGGTTGCCTGCGGCTGCGCCAGGCAGTGGCCAGCCAGACCAGCAGGCCGCCCGCCAGCAACGCGGGCAGCCAGGCATGGGCCAGGCCGCCGCCAGTGGAGTTTTCCATGAATTGCGGGTCGAAGAGGTAGGCCAGGTCGGCGCTGTTCGGCAACCTGCCAACGGCGCTGACCAGTTCGGCCGACGCCACCCACAGTGCGGCCCAGGCCAGCAGCACCGGCAACGCGAGCCACCAGGGGCGGCGCTGCAACAGGAGCACCAGCAGGCTGCCCAGTGCCAGGTCAGACAGGTAGCCATACGGGCTGGACCAGCCCAACAGGGCACGCATGACCAGGGGGATCACCAGCACCAGTGTTGCCAGGGCGAGAAGCCGGGTGCGTGGTGGGCCTTGCAGGTTCTTCACGAAAACTTTCCTTTTTGCCATGAAATCGTCACACATTTGTGCGCGATGATAACAGGCCGATACCAGGAAAGCCGTTGGCTACAAGGTTGGTAACCAATTGGGGGGCGCGCTGCGCCCCGGTTGTCAGAAGTAGTACGGGAATTTCAGGCTGAAGGAAAAGTCCGGCGCATCTTCTGTCAGGCCAATCGACAAGTTCGGCACGATTGTCAGGTTGTTGGTAGCGGCAAAGGTCAGGCCGACGTTGAAGTTGGCGGCGTTGTAGTCGCTGTTGGTAATCGACTGCCAGTCCCCCCCGTCAGGTTTGATCTTGCTCTTCCTGGAGAACTGGTCGGTGACCGAGAACGACATGCTCATCTTCTCGTTCAGGGCGAATGCGATACCGCCGCCGACCTGCCAGGAATCACCCAGTTTCACGTCGCCCGGCACCTTGGTGTTTACCTGCGGGCTGATGTCGCTGAACGAATCCTGCATGTTGTAGGTGTATTGCAGGCTGGCGAACAACACAGCCGGGTCGAACGTCTTGACCAGCGAAAGCCCTGGCGAGATCGACCACACACCATTGCCGGTGGGCAGGTCTTCCGGGACCGCCAGGTTGTCGTTGCCCGTGCTTTGTATCAGCTTGATGCCATAGGGGTCCTTGCCCGTGGGCGCCTTGACGCGCAGCGTGGCCACCGCATCAGGCCAGATTTCGTTTTCATCGAGGAACTTGTAGGCAATGCCGAAGTTGACGTCGCCGATGGTCGGGTCACGCGTGACCGACGCATCGGACGTGACCCCGGCGGCCCCGCCTGCGCCACCGGAAGAGTAGGTGGACTCGCGGTAGACGATGGGCACGTTGATGTCGAATTGCCAACGTTGGTCGACGTTGTAGCGCGCGGTCAGGTCCAGGGTCCAGTTATCGGCCTTGATGCGGTCGATATTGATGTTGCCCAGGAAAATCGAGTCCAGGGCCAGGAACCCGTTCAGGGTCAGTGCGCGGGTATCGTAATGGGTGTAGGTGACCCCGGTTTCGACGCTGAACTTGCCGCCACCGAAGAAGCCGCTCGCTTCGTCATACAGGTTGGACACGCTCTGCGCCGGTTCCGAGTTGTCCTGCAGCGACTGCCCATAGGAGCTGCCGCTGCTGCCTGGCGTGCCGGTGGCCACGGTCTGGCCGCCTTTTACCCCCTCCGCAGGCGACTTGGTGAGGCGCTTGGGCGCGGGCTGGGCCGGTGCTTCTTCGACCTGTTTGAGCCGTTGTTCCAGCACCATCAATGCGTTCTGTTGGGCTTCGTAGCGCTCTTTCAGCGCAATCAGTTCTTGTTTGAGTGCTTCGACCTGAGGGTCGGTTGCCGCCTGTAGCAGAGTGGCCGGAGCCAATGAAGTAATGCAAACGATAGCTCTGAACGTCAACAAACGGTGCATGGATTAGCCGTCCCTTCTGACTACATACGATGAGACTTGAGCGTAGATCAGTATCCGAGATTGCGAAGGCCTTTCAGCTGGTCGAGATTGGTGCCCATCGAACCTGTCATCGGCGCATTGTCACGCAGCACCACATTCAGCGATGTCAGGTTGCTGACGCGGTTGCTGACGCCCAACAGGGTGGTGTTCTGCATCAGCCCACCCTGGCCCAGGCTTTGCGCCGAATTGCCCTGGTTGCCGTTGGCGACGATATTCATCTGCACGCCAGCGCTCGTCGACGACACGCTCATCGAGCCTGCGCCATTGCTCCCGGTCAGTGTCGAGCCTGCCGCCAGGGCTTGCCCTTGCGGCTGGCTGGCTGGCGCCTCGTTGCCCTTGGTGACATTGATGTCGACATTGTTGTTGGCCGCGTTGAAGTCGCCAGCCGCACGTACCACCTGGGTCACGCCCTGCGTGGTGTTGAGCCCGCTGCCGCCGGTGACGGTGCCGGTACCGGTGCTACTGGTCTGCGCGTTGCCAGAGCCTTTTTCATCGATCATCGACACATAGAACTGCGGCTTGATGGTCGATTGCTGGATTTGCATCGCCGACGTTGCGCCAATCACTTCGCCGTTGGCGTTCTGCCAGGTGCTGGTCATGACGATGCCAAAGCTCACGATCCGCCCAGGCATCACGTAACGGCCGCGCAGGTTGGCCAGGTCCTGGTCCTTCAATTCGATTGGTTTGAACGTTTCTGCCTGGGTTGGCAGGCTGGCGGCGAGGCAAATCACTGCCAGCCAGAGGGAAGTCTTCATGGAGTGCTCCCGGAGCGTCTCGCCCTGCTTCACTGAAAGAAGGTCATTAGAAGAAGTCGCTTTGAATGAAACCGAAGTCCATCAATTCCGCGTCCTGAACCGGGGTGAAGTTGCTGACGCGGTTCTTGGCGCTCAGCGGCAGCGGCGGGTCGAGGAGGATGTTGCTCTTGTCGTAACCCTGGCCGATCACGGCGAAGATGATGCCGTTCCAGCCTTTGACGAAGTCATCGAGTTTGAAGCGTTTGTGGCCCAGCACCGGGTCGCCGATGTAGACCCAACCTCTGTCGACTTTCTGCATGACCACGAAATGTTTGTAGCCGCGGATGTCCATCAGTACGACCACCGGAATGCGGATGCTGTGCAGTGTGTCAGGGGCTACCTTGTAACCGCGTGCGCGCATGCCCAGGCTTTCCACATATTTCTTCATGTCGAGCATGGAGAACCCTTGGGTACGGACCAGGTCCTCGTTGGCGTGGGCGAGCATGCCTTCGATCACCTGGTGCTCATCCACGTCCAGCCAGTAGGCCTGGCGCAGGATGGTCGCAAGCGATGCCGCGCCACAGCTGAAATCGGTTTTCTGCTGTACCAGGTCGGCGAACTTGCGTTCGCGAATACTCTGGATCGGTTTGTAGATCACTGCACCACCTGGCAGCACGGACAACGGCATCTGCGAAGCTTCGCTGACACTGGCGATGCACAGCAGAAATGCTAAGGCGATAATGCGCATGGTCGACGCCCCCTGCCTTTTTCTTGTTAGAAAGAGGCTCCCCGCAGGGAGCCTCCAGAGCGCAGCAGTTACATCGAGGTGTTGGAGATGGCCAGCGAGTTGCTTTGCTGGTTGCCCACACCTGCCGCCACGTTCACGCCCAGGTTGCCGCTGCCACCGTTCACCGAGCCACTCAGGGTGGCGGTGTTGGTCACAGGGTTGGCCCAGCCGGTCGGGGTCAGCACTTGGAACGACACGGTGTTGCTCAGGGCATACTCGCTAGACTCGCTGAAGCTCTTCGAGATGCTGTCCGACGATTGCGAAGCTTTTTCGCCGGCTTTGTCGTAGGCCGAGGCATTGGCTTTTTCCCATGCCGATTCGTTGGCCTTCTCGTAGGACGTGTCGCGAGCCTTGTCATAGGACGAGTCATGGCTACGGTCATACGAAGAGTCACGGGCCCTGTCGAAGGACGAGCTCAGCGACTTGTCGAACGACGAGTTGCTGGCCGACTCATGCGACTTGTCGACCGATGCATCCAGCGAAGCGCTGAGCGATGCATCGAAGTCGTTGCTGCGCGAGCGAGTGAAGTTGCCGAAGGTTTGCGACGACGATGCGCTGCCATTGGCGCTGGCATCGAGCGATGCGCTAACCGTGGTATTGGACGAGGAGCTGTGGTTGTTGCTGGCGTTTCCGTTGGCAGCGTAGTTGTTCGAACCACTGGCGCTCATGCTGTTGCTGCCACTGGAGTTGCTGCTGTTGGAGCCGCTGGCGGTCATGCTGGTCGATCCGCTGGCGCTGCTGCTTTTGCTGCCGCTGGCGCTGCTGCTGTTGCTACCCGATGCGCTGTAGCTCGAGCTGGAGCTCTTGTCGACGCTGGCGTCGAATGCGCCGCTGCGCGAGGCCGAACCGCTCGAGGAGGTGGTGAAGGTCAGCGTGTCGACCCGGTAGGTGCGGTCGGCAGCGTTGTTCACCTCAAGGCCAGGGCCGTTCTGATTGGCCGAAGCAGTAGCGGTGGAATTACCGATAGCTGCTGCGTTGTTGGCGATGGCCATGCTGTTTTTCTGCTGGTTGAGATCGCCGCCAGCAATGTTGATACCCACGTTGCCGCTGCTGCCTTCGGCAGAGCCGCTCATGACGGCGGAGCTTTGGGTCGACCAGTTGTTGACCTTGTTGTTGTTGCTGCGCTGGGTAATCTCGGCCGTGGCAGTGGAGGTGCCAAAGACGAAGCTGTTATCGATCGCCGCGTTATCGGACGAGGTATTGGCGATAGCCGAGGCGTTGGCCTGCTGGTTACCGTTACCTGCCGCCACGTTGACGCCCACGTTGCCACTGGCGCCAGTGCCGGAGCTGCTCATCTCGGCTTCGTTGATGGTGCCTTGATTGTTGATGGTGTTACCCGTGCTTCTCTGCCCATCATTTGCGTTGGCAGTGGCATCGGTCATCACCGCGCGTGCCGGTGGTGTGTGGTTGTTGTGATTGTCGTGACCGCGACGATTGTTCTGATCCGCTTGTGCAGCAACAGCCATGACCGCAGCAATTGCGAAAACCAGAGGCTTGATTGCCATCGAGGGTTTCATGGTGTTTCTCCGTCTTTAGGTTAAGTGTTGTTCTTACCTGGTACCTGCAGGGTCAGTTCGCGACCCGTACGCTCAGGGTGTTTGCCGTCTGGTTGCCCACCCCGGCGCTCTGATTCAGCTGGATGACCCCGCGGCTACCGGTGAATGCCTGGTCACCAGTGGTGACATGGCGATAGCCGGGTGAGGTATCAGATGGATCGGAGCTGTTGATCAGCGCCACGTTCTGTTGCAGAAGGACGCTGTCATCGATGCTTTGCGGTTGTGTACTGATGCTGATGCGCAGGGCGTTGGCCTGCTGGGTCGCCGCGCCTGCACTCTGGTTGACGCCCAGTGCGCCGCTGCCATGGCTGAACGCACTGCCCTGGATACTGGCAGTGGCGCCCATGTTGGGGTCGACGATGGATTGCTGGCGTTGGCGGATCTGCGTGGTTGCAGCCGCCTCGTGGCCCGTGGCGATGGCCCGGGCGTTGGCTTGTTGCTGGCCATCGCCAGCGGCCTGGTTGACGCTGAAGTTGCCTTGGTACTGTGCGCCGGAACTGTCGATGTTGGCGTCGTTGATCACCGGAACCGGCGATTGCGCCAGCGCCGAGGCACTGCTCAACAGCGCCAGGATAAACAGCGTCTGCCTCATCTCATTTGCCTCCCGTGAGGATCTGCAGGGGGGCAAGACCGCGCTGGACGCTCGAGTTGACCATGTTGGCAATGCCGCTGCCCGAACCTGTGCCACGGCCGGCAGCCTGGTTCGCCAGCTGCGTCTGGTTGCCGATGGCGCCGCCAAGGTTGTCGGTCTGCTGGGTGATCAGCGAAGAAATGCCGGTGCCGCTGGTGATGCTGGCAAAATCGCCATCACTCAATTCGTTGGTTTGCTTGATGACGTATGCGGAAGGGTTGGCATTGGCGGTGGTGGGGTTGGGGTCCGGCGCCAGGGGCGCGCGAATCGCCATTCTTGGCTGAACATCCCGGGTGATCACGATGATGCCGTTGTCGGCCTGTACCGGTAGCGCCGATCCCAGTGCACAACCGACCAGCAGCAGGCTAAAGATGCCTCTATCCAGTTTCCCCATGACGGCTACTCCTTCTTCGAGCGCTGGTCTTGTTCAGCGTTGCGAAAGAGGAGAGCGAAAGCCGTGCCGGTTTTTGATAGTTGTTATAAATCAGAGGGTTGAACGAATTGCCTGAATTAATTGTGAATTTGCTGTATCAGGGCTGAGACAAATTTTCAGTGATTCGGCGTTTGGCCCGGCATTTGCGGTGCTCGAAGGGGCTTTTCCACGAATGTCTCACAATCTTGACACTGCCCCCACAAATGGCTGGAAGCCCGCAGATACGGGGGCTTGGCTTCACCCGGGTGTGTCATGGGGTTAACACTCGGTGGGGCAGTAGGGGGGTTTCCCTTCCAACAGTTGCTGTACCGCAAGCAGGGCGGTTGCGCTGCGTTGCGGCCAGTCACCCTCGATGACCCGCATGATTTGCCCATGGCTCTTCAGCCACTGGTGGCTGTCGTCGAAAAACACCTGGCGGTCGGCAATATCTGGCTGGCTGCGCTGGCCATCGGCGACCCAGCCCACCGCTTGCGGGCTGAGCAGCAGGTGCAGGTCGTAACGACGGGCGAGCAAAGCCTGTTCCAGCCAGGGCGGGCAAGCGTCGAACAGGGCGCGGCTCCACAGTATGTTGCTGAGCAGATGGGTATCGAGGATCAGCAGTTCAGGTGCCTGCTGGCGAGCCTGGTCTTCCCAGGCCAGCTGGCCGCGGGCGATGGTGGGCACATCGGCATAGCAGGTGTCGCGGCATTCCTGGTCGATGAAATGGCGCACGTACTCGCCTACCACGATACCGCCGAAATGCGCCTGGATTTCGCCGCTGAGCCAGCTCTTGCCGCTGGATTCCGGGCCGCACAGGACAAGGACCTTCATGCTTGCACCAAAGCTGGGTCACGGCGCCATTCCAGCCAGCCGCGCACCGCGATCAGGGTCAACACGGCAAAGAAGCCGGCCGTGAAATACAGCTGCTGGTGCAGGTATTGGCCAACATAGACCACATCCACCACGACCCAGAGCGGCCAGCATTGCACACGCTTATGCGCCATCCACAGTTGCGCGACCAGGCTGAAGCCGGTCAACGTGGCATCCAGCCAGGGCAGGGCAGCATCGGTCCAGCCGGCCATCGCTGCCCCTAGCGCCGCGCTCAGCACCAGCCCAGCCGCCAACCCGCCGAACAGCGACCGGGTTGGCAGGCGTGAGACCTGGCGAGCGTCTTCGACCCGGTCCGGGCGCTTCCACTGCCACCAGCCATATACCTGCAGTACGGCGTAGGCCAGCTGCAGCAACATGCCCGAGTAAAGCTTCACCTCGTAGAACAGCCAGCCATAGATAAGCACCATGACCAGGCCGATCGGCCAGCACCAGGCGTTCTGTTTGACGGTGAGCCACACGGCGGTGACGCCGAGCACGGCGGCGATGAGTTCAAGGCCGGACATCGGCGATCCTTGGTTGGCAAAGGGCGGCGATTGTAGCTTGTGCGGGGCAGGAGGTGTAGCGCGCAAGCGGCGCCAGCCCATTCGCCGGGCTGGCGGCGCACGGGCTGCTGATCACACCCGGTTCAGACCCGGAACTGGCGCAGCAGTTGTTCCAGCTCCTCGCTCAGTTGCCCCAGGGCCACGCCGGCGTCGCTTGACTGGCGCGCAGCATCGGCGGTCTGCTGCGAAAGCCCCGCAGTGTCCAGCACATTGCGGTTGATTTCCTCGACCACGTGCGACTGCTGCAAGGTGGCGCTGGCGATCGAGGCGTTAAGGGCGGTGAGGTTGTGCAGCGCCTGGCTGATGGCATCCAGGCTGGAACCGGCCTCGCGGGCTTGTTGCACAGTCTGGCGCGAGGCCTCGCTGCTGGTGTCGATGGCTTTGACAGCCGCATCGGACTGGCCTTGCAGGTGCTCGATCATGGTGTTGATTTCGGCAGTCGATTGCGCGGTGCGTTGCGCCAGCAGGCGTACCTCGTCGGCGACGACAGCAAAGCCACGGCCCTGTTCGCCAGCGCGTGCGGCCTCGATGGCGGCGTTGAGGGCGAGCAGGTTGGTCTGCTCGGCGATGGCGCGGATCACCTCAAGCACCCCGCCAATCTTCGTGCTGTGCCCGGCCAGATCACGGACCACCTGCACGGCCTGCTCGATGGTTGCCGAGAGGCGGTCGATCTGCTGCAGGCTGCCGTGGATGGCCTGCTGGCCATGCTCCACTTGCTGTTGCGCGGCGCGCATCTCACCGGCGGCCTGTTCGGCCGTCTTGGCCACATCCTGCACGGCATAGGTGACTTCGTTGACGGCTGTTGCCACTTGGTCCATCTGCATCGACTGCCGCGCGCTGTGCTGCTGTGCGGCGCCAGCATTGTCGCCGACGTGCCCGGCCGACTGCGCCAGGGCATGGGCGGCGCCCTGGAGTTGGCCGACCACCCCCTGCAGCTTGCCGTTGAACTGGTTGAAGTGCTGGCCCAGGTGGGTGATCTCGTCGCGGCCGTGGGTGTCCAGGCGACGGGTCAGGTCGCTTTCGCCGCTGGCGATGTTGCCCATGGCCTGCACGGCTTCTTGCAGGGGGCGGGCAATGCTGCGGGCGATGAGCATGACCACCAGGGCCATCAGTACGGCGATGGCCAGGCCGAGCAGCGAGGCATCACGTAGCTGGCGGGCGAATTCGGCCTGCACATCGTCGACGTAGACGCCAGAGCCGATGATCCAGCCCCAGGGCTTGAATAGCTGGATATAGGAGGTCTTGGCCACCGGCTCGCTGGCGCCCGGCTTGGGCCAGCGGTAGTCGACCGGGCCGGCGCCCTGGCTGCGGGCGAGGGCAACCATCTCGTTGAACACGGCGAAGCCGTCCGGGTCGCGGATCGCGGAAAGGTCCTGGCCGTCGAGCTTGGGGTTGGCCGGATGCATGATCATCTTCGGCCCCAGGTCGTTGATCCAGAAATAGTCGTTCTGGTCGTAGCGCAGCGCCTGCACCACTTGCAGCGCCTGCTGCTGCGCGGCCTCGCGGCTGAGCGTGCCGGCAGCCTCCAGGCCGTGGTAGTAGGCCAGCACGCCAGCGGCGGTCTGCACCACGTGGCGGGTCTTTTCCGCCTTGGCGTGATACAGGTCGCCATGGATCTGGCGCAGCATCAACAGGCCGAGCACCACCAGCATGCCCACCGCAACCACCAGAATCAGCCACAGACGCCTGCTGATCGACATCGACCGCAATGCCTTCATCGAATCCACTCCTGCATTGTTCTTTTTATTCACGTGCATCCAAGCACGCTTTGCAGGCGGCAGGCACTCGACTAATGGCTAAGTGCTAGTAATTGGCTACTCTGCCACAGGCCGCACGAGCCTTTGCCATGCCGCTTTGATAGGATCTCGGCCGTGTTGGATGAAACCTTTAGCCAGGCTGAACTTTTCCACTGGCGCCGGTCCCAGAAGTCGCTGTAAAAAGGCCGCGCCGCGTGCGGCAATCACAAGCAAACCAAGAATAAGGGGCCTGCAGCAGCAGTGCTTCATCGGGGGAATAATGGATTTTTGGACTGCCTTCCAGGCAATCATCTTAGGTGTGGTCGAGGGGCTCACAGAGTTTCTGCCGATTTCCAGTACCGGCCACCAGATCATCGTTGCCGACCTGATCGGCTTTGGTGGCGAACGGGCCATGGCGTTCAACATCATCATTCAGCTGGCGGCAATCTTGGCGGTCGTGTGGGAGTTTCGCGGCAAGATCCTTGAAGTAGTGTTCGGCCTGGCCAGCCAGCCGAAGGCACGGCGCTTTACCGGTAACCTGTTGCTGGCGTTCATGCCGGCGGTGGTCCTGGGCGTGCTGTTCGCCGATTTGATTCACGAATACCTGTTCAACCCGATCACCGTGGCCACGGCGCTGGTGATCGGTGGCGTGATCATGCTCTGGGCCGAGCGTCGCCAGCACACCGTGGCGGTCGACCATGTCGACGACATGCGCTGGACCCATGCCCTGAAGATCGGTTTCGTGCAGTGCCTGGCGATGATCCCGGGTACCTCGCGCTCTGGCTCCACCATCATCGGCGGCCTGCTGTTCGGCCTGTCGCGCAAGGCAGCCACCGAGTTCTCGTTCTTCCTGGCGATGCCGACCATGGTCGGTGCGGCGGTGTATTCGGGCTACAAGTACCGCCACCTGTTCGAGCCAAGCGACCTGCCGGTATTTGCCATCGGTTTCGTGACCTCGTTCATCTTCGCCATGATCGCCGTGCGCGCGCTGCTGAAGTTCATTGCCAACCACAGCTACGCGGCTTTTGCCTGGTACCGCATCGTCTTTGGTCTGCTGATTCTGGCGACCTGGCAGTTCGGCTGGGTCGACTGGTCGACGGCGCACAGCTGACATGGCGCGCGCACAGGGAGCGGCGCCACGCGGCGCAGAACGTACAGAGGGCGTGCGCAATGCGCGCCTGAAATTGGTTCTGCTGGGTGTGCTGTGCCTGTTGCCGGGGCTAGGTGCGGCGCAGATGGGCTGGAATGGGCAGACCTGGGTGCCGTTGGCGTTGTACCCCTTGGTCAGCCTGATCAGCCTGCTGTTGTACTGGCACGACAAGCGTCAGGCCCAGGGCAATGCCTGGCGCACGCCAGAAAAGGTGCTGCATGCCAGCGAGTTGCTGGGGGGCTGGCCCGGCGCGCTGGTCGCTCAGCAGCTGTTGCGGCACAAGACACGCAAATTGTCTTACCAGCTGGTGTTCTGGGGCATCGTGCTGCTGCACCAGGTGTTCTGGCTCGACTACCTGTTCCTGGGCAGCCGGTTCCTGCCGTTCAACTGATCAGCTCAGCAGGCCTGCCTGCAGCCGTTTCGGCAGCCGCCGCACCACCAGCTGGTGCGAGCGCTGCAGCAGGTCGCACAGTTCATCCCGGCCCATGGGGTAGGGCGGCTCCATGCTGATCCATTTGGCACGGGCCAGATAAGGCGCCGGCCGCACGCCAGGGCGGTCGCAGTAGCCCAGAAACAGTTCGTCGGCGACCTTGAACGACAACCCCGCCCCAGCCAGGTCGAGCACTGCGAACATCTTGTTGCCGGCCACGGAAAATACCCGGATGCCGCCCCATTTGTAGTCTTCCCGCGCACCTGGCAGGCTCAGGCAGAACGCTGCCACCTGCTCTTCGGTCATTTTCTGCCAGGACATGACGTTCTCCTTTACAGGGGCCGGTCAGCACAAAGATCGAATGCATGCTCAAGGTGATCCAGCCAGGCCCGGACAGCTGGTAAAACACCACGCCGGTGCGGGTAGACTGCCTGGAGCCAGGCAGGCGCGCAGCGCCAGTCGGGCAGCATGCGCACCAGCGCCCCGCTGGCAAGCTCGCTTTCACAATGCATCAACGGCAACACCGTGAAGCCCAGGCCGGCCATCGCCGCCTCCTTGCGCATGACAAAATCTTCCACACCCAGGCGGGCCGGCATGGCGATTTCGCAGCGCTCGCCGGCTTCGTTGAACACGCGCATTCTGGCGAGCCGATCGGCGTCCAGTGCACCCAGGAAAGGCAGCGCCGTCAGCTCTTTGGGGTGTGCGACGAGGTGAGACGCCTTGAATTCGGGTGATGCTACAACTTCCGTGCGGGCCTCGCGCAATCGCTTGGTGACCAGGTTGGGTTCTTCGTCCTCTGCTTCGCGCACGCGAAGTGCGACATCGATCCCCTCATTGATAAGGTCGACGCGGCGATTGACCAGCAGCAGCTCAAGCTGGACGTGCGGGTATCGCGTAAGGAAGTCCCGCACCAGGGGATTGAGAAACTGATTGGCCAGGCCGATAGGGCTGCTTACCCGCAGTGGGCCGCGTGGCTCGCTGGTCGCGCTGGCGATCACTTCATCGGCTTGTTCTGCCTCGAGCAGCATCGCCTGGCAGTGGCGCAGATAGCGTTCGCCCAGTGCGGTGAGTTGCAACTTACGCGTGGTTCGCTGAAGCAGGCGGGCGCCAAGCCGCTCCTCCAGCTCTGCAATACGTCTGGACAACCTTGATTTCGGAATGCCGAGCAGGCGACCTGCCGCAGCGAAACCACCGGCTTCCACGACCTTTGCGAAATAGAAGAGGTCACTCAAATTGCGGGGATCACCAATGGGCACTTTCGACCGACCTTAGGGGAATAGGGCGCCATTATGCCTGAGTCCGATGTGTGCTGGTGTGCAAGGGTAAACGACCCGCGGGAAGTGATCCGGCGGGTCTGCAGTGGGTGTCAGGGAATCAGCACGGTCTTGTCGCTGCTCCCCCCTTCAACCGCCTTGTATTCGGCGATGCCATCAACCAGCGCGACTTCCCGAACACCTTCTGGTGCCGGCAATGAACCCTCGTCGAAATAATGGCCGAAGTCCTTGAGCATTGCCGCGCACTGGGTGGTGTCATACAGCAGGGAGTTCACGCCCACCAGTACGCCACCCTTGCGGTACAGCGCCAGTGCCGGGAAATTGACCATGCCGTCCACGGGGGCGGCAATGATCGCGATACGCCCGAAATTGGCCAGCGCGGATACCGATGCCGGCAGCCAGAACCCGGTGGTATCGAACACCACTTGAGCACCGCCCGGGAACACTTCAGCCACCTGTGCGCCCAACGATTCAGCAGAATCGAGGACGATCGCCGGGTAGCCCTTGGCTTCAAGGGCCGCGGCCTGCTCTGGCCTGCGCACGGCGGCCAGTACCCGTGCCCCACGGACTTTCGCCAGGGCCAGCGCCGCCGTGCCTACGGCGCCATTTGCACCCATGACGAGGAAGGTCGTACCCGCCTTGATGCCGGTGCGCTCGACCGCGTCGTAGGCGGTGGTGAACGGTACGCCGATAGCCGCCGCCTGGGCGAACGACAGGCTGTTCGGCTTCAATGCCACGCCGCTTGCCGGCAGGGTGAGGAACTCGGCATGGGAGCCATCGCGCAGGAAGCCAGGGCCTCTGCCCGTACCCCATATGGCCTGGCCGATCATGTCAGCCGGGCCCTGCTCGACAATGCCGGCGAAGTCCCGCCCAGGGACGCGAGGCAGCGTGGTGTAGGGGAAGCGCCCAAGGACATTCTTCACATCGCTGGGATTGAGGCCTGCAGCCTTGACCCGGACCAGAACCTCATCGGCAGCGGCAACGGGGGTAGGTAGATCGACCAGCGCCAGGTGGTCGATGCTGCCGGTAGCCGTGAACTGCAGAGCCTTCATGATGCGTTACCTCAAGTGGATGATGCGTCCCAGCTTAAGGTGGGCCGTTTTGACGTGCCTGCCAGATAGTTACGCGTATCAGACAGTCTGGCTTGAACGCTGCAGATGGTGGGTGGCGTAGACGGAAGGTGCGACCCCTACCGAGCGCCGGAACATCTCGCTGAAGCTGCCCAGGTTGAAGCCCAGTTCGTCAGCGACCGCACTCACTGCGGCGCCATCGAGCAACCGCGCAGACGCGTAGGCGAGTTGTACCTGGCGTCGCCACTCGGTGAAGCCCAGGCCAAGTTCCACGTTGAACAGCCGGGCCAATGTTCGGGTGCTGGCGCCGATGGCCTGGGCATGCTGTTCGAACGACAGGTCCAGCGAGGGCGTGCGCAAGACGTTTTCGCACAGGCTGCGCAACCGTCGATCGCCATTGGCAGGCATGGGCACCTGCAGCGATGCGCTGCGGGCGCGCCGCAGTTCGATCACCAGCAAACCCTCCAGCGCATCCCGGTAGCTTTCGTCGGTTTCAGGCCCCAGGCTGACCCTGCGCCTGATCAGTTCGCGCAGCAATGGGCTGACTTCCACGACCGAGAGCTCGCTGCCGATGCGGATGGCCAGCTCTTCGCGCAGGTAGATGTTGCGCATCTCGAGGTCGGACACCACACGAATGCCGTGATGGAGCTGCGGGGGGATCCAGACGGCTCGATGGGGCGGTACCAGCAGGGCTGCTCTTGGCGTGTCGACCCACATGACGCCGCTTTCGGCATACAGCAACTGCCCCCAATCATGCAGGTGGGGCTCGATTACCAGGCCTCGTGGGTAGGTACGGGCCAGTGGTTGGATCGGGTGTTGCGCACTGGCGAGGTCAGGTGGAGTGGCGACGGCCATGACGGGTATTTCCGGGAAGGTAGAGCGTTGTGGGCGTGACTATACACGGATCAATTTTTATCGGTTGTCCCACCAGTGGGACGAACTAACGCATTTTTACCGACTTATCAGCCATTCGACACCCCGGTAGGATGAACCCCATCGTGATCGCCCACCGCCGCGGTCTTCACTCACTGGAGAGTCCCATGAAACTGTTGCATATCGATTCGAGCATCCTGGGCGACAATTCCGCCTCTCGCCAACTGAGCCGCGAAGTGGTCGATGCCTGGAAAGCCGCAGACCCGAGCATCGAAGTGGTTTACCGTGACCTGGCCGCCGACGCCATCGCCCACTTCTCGTCCGCCACCCTGGTGGCAGCCGGTACTCCGGAAGAAGCCCGCGACGCCGCCCAGGCATTCGAAGCCAAGCTGAGCGCCGAAACCCTGGAAGAATTCCTCGCCGCCGACGCCGTGGTGATTGGTGCGCCGATGTACAACTTCAGCGTGCCGACCCAGCTCAAGGCCTGGATCGACCGCGTTGCCGTAGCCGGCAAGACCTTCCGTTACACCGAAGCCGGCCCGGAAGGCCTGTGCGGCGACAAGAAAGTGGTACTGGTTTCTACCGCCGGTGGCCTGCACGCAGGCCAGCCGACCGGCGTTGGCCATGAGGACTTCCTCAAGGTATTCCTCGGCTTCATCGGCATCACCGACCTGGACGTGGTCCGCGCCCACGGCCTGGCCTATGGCCCGGAACAGCGTACCCAGGCCATCGATGCCGCCCAGGCGCAGATTGCCAACGAGCTGTTCGCTGCGGCCTGATTGCCTGGCGGCAAAAAACCGGCTGGTGCCCCGTGCGCCAGCCGGTTTTTTCATTCAGTTTTCATCTGCCGGCGGCCGCAGCGGTTCTATGCTGACGCTATTCTGGTGCTCGTTGCGCGATAGCTGACCGATGAACACTCCCCGCTGTTTGCTGGCATTGCTGCTCGGCGGCCTGTTGGCCCAGGCTGAGGCTGCGCCCTGGGTGGCCGGGCTGCACCACATGACCCTCGACGACCCGGTCGATGCCAGGCCGATGCAGGCTTTGGCGTTCTACCCATCACACGGCACACCGCGCAATATCCGCATCGACGGCTACCCCATCGACGTCGCCGAAGAGGCCCCGGTAGCGCTCGGGCAGTTTCCGCTGTTGGTGCTGTCCCACGGCAACACCGGCAGCCCGCTGGCACTGCATTACCTGGCCACCTCCCTGGCCCGCCAGGGCTTCGTTGTGGTAGCGGTCGTGCACCCGGGCGACAACGCCCGTGACCACAGCCGGCTGGGCACGCTGAGCAATCTTTATGGTCGGCCCTTGCAGGTCAGCGAGGCGATTACCGCCGCCCGAGAGGACACGCTGCTTGGCCCTTATCTGAATGACGGCAAGGTCGGTGTGATCGGTTATTCGGCCGGCGGTGAAACCGCACTCATCTTGTCCGGCGCCCAGCCCGACCTGGATCGCCTGCGCCGTTATTGCCTGGAGCGCCCGGGCGACGCCGATGCCTGCAAGACCCACGGCGTGCTGATTGCCGACCGCAGCGAACTGGCGCCCAAGGCTGACGCACGGGTAGGTGCGGTGATGCTGATGGCACCCCTGAGCCTGATGTTCGGCCGCCATGCCCTGGCCGGCGTGAAGGTGCCCGCGCTGATCTACAGCGGCGACAGCGACCAACTGGTGGCGGTGGACCGCAACGCCGAGGAGTTGGCGCGCAAGCTGCCGATCACCCCGGACTACCGTTTGCTGGCCGGGGCAGGGCACTTCGTGTTCATGGCCCGCTGTGACGAAGAGCAGCATGCGCGCATGCCGGCCCTGTGCAAGGACGCCGACGGCGTCGACCGGCGCCACATCCACCATTCGCTGCAGCGCGACACGGCCGCCTTCTTCACCCAGGCCCTGGGCGCACCAGAGCCGGCCGAGCGTTCAGCCGCGACGTCCGCGCCGCGCCATTAGCAGCGTCAGGCCGACCCCGGCCAAGGCCAGCAGGGCTGCGACGCCGAAGATCGAGGCATAGCCCAGATGCACCGCCACCGCGCCCATCACCGGGCCGGCGATGGCCAGCGCCATGTCGAAGAACACAGCATAAGCCCCCAGCCCCGCGCCGCGGCTGCTGCTTGGCACCTGCTTGATTGCCTCGACACCCAGTGCCGGGTACACCAGCGACAGGCCAAAGCCCGTCAGCCCTGCACCGACCAGCGCCCAGGGCGGCGAGGGTGCCAGCCACAGCAGGCTCAGGCCGAGTACTTCGGTGGCCATGCAGGCCATGGCCACGTTGTAGCCACCGAAGCGGTTGACCGCGTTGACGAACAACAGCCGCGAAATGATGAAGCACAGGCCGAAGGCACTCAGGCACCACGCTGCACCGACCCAGCCGCGTTCCAGATAATAAAGTGTGACGAAGGTGGTCAGGGTGCCGTAGCCGATGGATGCCAGGGTCAGCCCCAGACCACAAGGTGCGACGCGGCCGAACGCCGACCAGAATGGCAGCCGCTCGCCGCGCGTCACCACCACATCCGGGCGCTTGCGCAACACCAGCAAGGCCAGCACCGCCAGCACCAGCAGGGAAGGGCCGAGCACGCTGAAGTCCAGGCCAGCGACCGCCAGCACACCGACTGGCGCACCGATGGCGATGGCGCCGTACGAGGCAATGCCATTCCACGAGATCACCCGTGCCGTGTGTTCAGGGCCGACCTGGCTGATGCCCCAGCTCAAGGTCGCGACGCCAATCAGCCCCTGGGCCAGCCCCAGCAGTACACGGCCGCCGAGCAGCAGTGCCAGGCTCAGCAGCGGCACCTGCAGCGACCAGGCCGAAAGCAGCGTCAGCACCCCGCAACCGGCGATGCCAAACAGGCCATAGCGAATCGCCTGCTTGCCCCCCAAGGTATCTGCCACACGGCCGGCAAAGGGGCGGCTGAGCAGGGTGGCGAGGTATTGCAGGCCAATGGTCACCCCGGCAATCACGGCACCAAAGCCCAGCTGGTCGTGCACATAGCTGGGCAGCACCGCGATCGGCAGGCCGATACAGAGGAAGGCAATGAAGGTGTAGAAGACGATCGACAGGATCTGCAGGGTGATGCTGAAGGTACTGCTGGCGGGGGCGGGCTGTTGCGCGGTCATGGGCTCTTTCGCGGGCGGGCGGTTGGGCGTGCCGTAATCATGGCCGCTGCGCGAAGGAATTGAAAGCAGGCTAACGAATCATTCGTCGCAGAGTGGTTGCCCGTGGAGTGGGCGGTGGATTCTTCGCGGGCTTGCCCGCAAAGGGGGCGGCCCAGCCACCACAAGGCGGCCAGGCCAGGTCAACTACCTCAGACCACGACGCCCTGGCTACGCAGGTAATCGTCGTACGTCCCGCTGAAGTCCACCACACCATCAGCGCTCAGCTCGATGATGCGGGTTGCCAGCGACGACACGAACTCGCGGTCATGGCTGACGAACAGCAGGGTGCCCGGGTAGTTTTCCAGCGCCAGGTTAAGCGCTTCGATCGATTCCATGTCCAGGTGGTTGGTCGGTTCGTCCATCACCAGCACGTTCGGCTTTTGCAGAATCAGCTTGCCGAACAGCATGCGGCCTTGCTCACCACCGGAAATCACCTTCACCGACTTGAGGATCTCGTCGTTGGAGAACAGCATGCGCCCCAAGGTGCCGCGGATGACCTGTTCACCGCTGGTCCACTGGCCCATCCAGTCGAACAGGGTCATGTCGTCTTCGAAATCGTGGGCGTGGTCTTGGGCGTAGTAGCCCACTTCGGCGCTGTCGGTCCACTTCACCGAACCTGCATCCGGGGTCATCTCGCCGACCAAGGTGCGCAGCAGGGTGGTCTTGCCGATACCGTTGGGGCCGATGATCGCGACGCGCTCGCCTGCTTCGACGGTGATGTCGAAGTTCTTGAACAGCACCTTGTCATCAAAGGCTTTGGCCATCTTCTCGACGACCACCGCCTGGCGGTGCAGCTTCTTGGTCTGTTCAAAACGAATGAACGGGCTGACACGGCTCGAAGGCTTGACCTCGGCCAGCTGGATCTTGTCGATCTGCTTGGCGCGCGAAGTGGCCTGCTTGGCCTTGGAGGCGTTGGCCGAGAAGCGGCTGACGAAAGTCTGCAGTTCGGCGATCTGGGCTTTCTTCTTGGCGTTGTCCGACAGCAGCTGCTCGCGCGACTGGGTGGCCGCGGTCATGTACTCGTCGTAGTTGCCTGGGAACAGGCGCAGCTCACCGTAGTCCAGGTCAGCCATGTGCGTGCACACGCTGTTGAGGAAGTGCCGGTCGTGGGAAATGATGATCATGGTGCTGTTACGCGCCGTGAGAATGGTTTCCAGCCAGCGGATGGTGTTGATGTCCAGGTGGTTGGTCGGTTCGTCGAGCAGCAGCACGTCCGGGTCCGAGAACAACGCCTGGGCCAGCAGCACCCGCAGCTTCCAGCCCGGCGCCACTTCGCTCATCGGGCCAAAGTGCTGCTCCAGCGGAATACCCAGGCCCAGCAGCAGTTCTCCCGCGCGGGATTCGGCGGTATAGCCGTCCATTTCGGCGAACTCGGTTTCCAGCTCGGCGACGGCCATGCCGTCTTCCTCGGTCATTTCCGGCAGCGAGTAGATACGGTCGCGCTCGGCCTTGACCTTCCACAGCTGGCCGTGGCCCATGATCACGGTGTCGATCACGGTGAATTCTTCGTAGGCGAACTGGTCCTGGCGCAGTTTACCCAGGCGCGTGTTCGGCTCGAGCATGACCTGGCCGCCGGACGGCTCCAGGTCGCCGCCGAGGATCTTCATGAAGGTCGACTTGCCGCAACCATTGGCACCGATCAGGCCGTAGCGGTTGCCGTTGTTGAATTTGACCGAAACGTTTTCGAACAGCGGCTTGGAGCCGAACTGCATGGTGATGTTGGCGGTGGAGATCAAAGGGCTTACCTATCAGTAACTTACGACGCTGGATTTTCAGCTGATACCGATTTGATACCAATCTTGAGTTTTTCCAGCTCGCTCCAGTCGGAGCTTGAGTTGAGCCAACGGGCATACGTCGACAGCAGCATCTGAACGCTGTGACCCAGCTGTTGGGCGATAAATGCGGGGTTGAGGCCGGACATTAAGCATATTGTCGCATAGGTATGGCGGCAGTTGTATGGGGGGCGACGTCTGATCCCCAAATCGTTCAGCACCGGCACCCACTGTTTGTGCAGGTCAGACGTCTGTTTTACATACTCAGCGTTCTTCGACGGCGGGAATAGGTACGGCGTTTCGGTCACCGCTCCCTTCCCATAAGCGCGTTGTCAGTGTTGTGATAGAGGTCCGTGACAATGCGGCGTGACAGAAGCAGTGCCTCCCGCTCCTCGGCAGACAGCTTGTCGCGCTCGCGCTGATCCTTCTTGTGTTGGGCTGGCGTCTTCGCCATGGCGGATACCTCCCAAGCCGCTGGGCGGCAGATTGATGTGTTGCTGGCGCTGGCCGTGCCGGACGCGTGCGGTGATGCGTTTCATGCTGCTTTCTGCTGGTTCCAGGCGCCGACAGCGGCAAAGATCTTGGCGGCCTCTGCCTCGTCGAGCGTTGTGTCGGTGGGGATGGCGATCCAGCCGGCCGCCACCAGGTGATTAGGGTTGGCCGTGGCCGGCAGCTCTGTGTAGGTCGCCTCGATCACGTCGGTCAGGTGCTCGGCGCGGTAGTTGCCTTGCGGTGCGACCTCGATCGACTTGTTGTACCGCTCGCCGAACTCTGTCCGACAAAGCACGCTGAGGTAGATGGTCCACCGGTGCGGGATATCGCAAACGGCGTCGACGACCTGGCGCACGCAAAAATATCTTTGCGCCAGTGCATCCAGAACGGCACCCAATGGGTAGTTGTTATCAGGCAGTCGGTGATTGCCTGACCCATGACCCCCACGGAGCTCGCCCCATGATCATCAAGCCCGCTTTCTCCCTGCTCGCCGCCTGCCTTGTACTTGCGTCTGCACCCGCCCATGCCCAGTCGGGCGTCCCGGACGCAGTCAAGGTTCCCGACGGCCACGCCATCATGCTGGAAACCGTTGGTGTCGGTGAGATCACCTACCAATGCCGCGACAAGGCCAATGCGCCAGGCCAGACCGAATGGGTTTTCGTCGGTCCCAAGGCGGTGCTCAACGATCGCAGCGGCAAGCCTGTAGGTGACTATTTTGGTCCTCCGGCCACCTGGCAGGCCAAGGACGGTTCGAAAGTGACCGGCACCCAGCTTGCCGTCGCCCCGGCGGCCAAAGGCGATATCCCGTATCAACTGGTCAAGGCCAACCCTGCCGAGGGCAAGGGCGCGATGCAAGGGGTCAGCTACATCCAGCGGCTGGCGACGCGCGGTGGCGTAGCGCCTGCCATGGACTGCACGGCGCAGAGCAAAGGCGCGCAACAAGTAGTCAAGTACCAGGCGGACTACGTGTTCTGGTCGGCCAAGTGACGAGGGCTTGAGCGGCAGGCCAGCGATTGATCATCTACGCTGCTGGACGTGCCCCAGGCCTGTAAGGCAGGGCACCGTCCAGGTTTCATGATGAAGGAACTACCCCATTTTGAATTCGCCCGTTGTTCCATTTGATTTCGAGGGCTGTCTTGCCGCTTGTGCCCAAGGAGACCGCCGCGCCTTGCAGGCGCTCTATGAGCATGAGGGGGCACGTTTGCTGGGCGTCGCACGGCGCATCGCGCGCGACCAGGCGAGCGCGGAGGACATCGTTCACGATGCCTTTGTGCGTATCTGGACACGTGCTGCCAGCTATGACCCATCGCGCGGTTCAGCCCGGGGCTGGGTCTACAGCATTACCCGTCACCTGGCGCTGAACTTGGTGCGTGACGGCCGCTGGGAAACCGACCTGGACGAGCCTGGCATGATCGCGGCTGTAACCCTGGCCCCGGAGCTGGACGACCTGCAACTGTGGTCAGGCTCGGCGAAAATCTATCGCTGCCTTGAGCAACTGCAACCCGCCCCCCAGCGTTGCATCCTGCATGCGTATGTGGACGGTTGCAGCAATGCCGAAATCGCAGCGCTGCTGGGTGCGCCGCTAGGCACCGTGAAGGCATGGATCAAGCGAAGCCTGAAGGCCCTGCGGGAGTGCATGACATGAAGCGTACCCCAGGTGATGACAGCGCCGAAGACCTGGACGACCTAGCAGCCGAGTACGTGCTGGGTACCTTGAGTGGCGAGCAGCGTGCTGCCATGCAGGACCGGTTGAAATCGGAGCCGGCCGTACGCGCCGCAGTGGATGCCTGGGAGGCCCGCCTGCTCGAACTGACCACGCAGGCTGAACCCATCACGCCAAGCCACCGCTTGTGGGGCCGGATCGAGCGCAGCCTTGAAGAGGCTCAACCGTCCGGGCAACCACGCGCTGGCTGGTGGCAGCGGCTTGGACTCTGGCAGGGCTTGAGCGCTGCGGGGTTGGCCGCGAGCTTGCTTCTGGCCTTGGCGCTGTTGACCAAGGCTCCGCCTGTGACCACCTATATGGTGGTGCTGGTAGCGCCGTCGGGGCAGGCCCCGGGGTGGGTAGTGCAAGCCAACGATGCGAGCATGATCGAACTGATCCCGCTTGGCGTGGACGATGTGCCCGAAGGCATGACCTTGCAGTTCTGGACCAAGGGCGAGCAGTGGCGCGCACCTGTTTCGCTGGGGTTGGTCAAACCGGGCGAACAGTACCGCGTGCCGCTGAGGCGCTTGCCTGCGCTTGAGCCGAATCAGCTGTTCGAGCTGACCCTTGAGAAAGCGGGCGGCTCCCCGACCGGTGCGCCAACGGGCCCGGTGAAGTTCATTGGCCGCGCGGTGAAAGTCATATGAGCCCCTGCGGTCTCCATCGTGCACAAGCGGCTTGACCCTGAAGTGGCTACAACCCTCACGCTGGTAGCCAGTTTCTCTCTACCAGGCATTCATCATGGACAACCGTATTCCTCCGCCGCTGGTCGCTACCCTGTTCGGTCTGTTGGCGTGGTTCGCAGCTCGACACTTACCGGGAACACTGGAGCTGACTATCGAATGGCGCATTGGCCTGGCGCTGGTGGTATTGCTGGCAGGCGCAGCGGTTTGCCTTGCCGGCGTGCTTTCCTTCCGTCACGCACGTACCACGGTCAACCCGCTGAAGCCTGAAACAGCTTCGGCCCTGGTCCGTTCGGGCGTTTACAGGTACACACGCAACCCCATGTACTTAGGCTTCGCCACAGTGCTGATAGCCTGGTCGATCTTTCTCGCCTGGCCGCCAGCGCTGCTGGGCGTGCTGGGCTTTGTGATCTACATGAACCGCTTCCAGATCGGGCCGGAGGAGCGGGCCCTTGCCAGCCTTTTCGGGAGTGAGTTTGCGCAATACTGCAAACAGGTCAGGCGTTGGCTGTAGAAACGAAACGTCTACCATCTTGCCAGTGGCCGCTCTCGATCCAATGCCATCTTCCTGAGACGCAGCCAGTGATCTTCTCCACGGGGATAAATGAGCCCGCTTGATTACGAATTCTTCAAGATGGCCTCAAAATGCGACTGACCTACGATGCTCAGCCGTTGCAACCACCTTGCCGCGCTTGAGCACCATCAGCCGTGTCGGCAGGTCGAGAATGACATCGGCCACAGCCCGGCAATCGACCATCACCAGGTCGGCATCATTGCCCACCGCCAAACCGTGGCGTTTCAACCCCATGGCTTTGGCAGGGTTTGTCGTGAGCATCGACAACACGGTGGCCTGATCATCCGCGCCGCCCAAGTGGCAGGCGGGAATGGCCAGTTGCGCAATGTGTAACAGGTCGCCAGTGCCATACGGTGTGAATGCATTGCGGATGTTGTTGGTGGCCAGGCAAACCGTGACACCGCCGTCGCGCAGTGCACGCACCGGTGTCAGGGTGCGTCTGACATTGTGACTGTCACCCCGAGCCCCCAGGTGCAGGCCGGTGGCGGGCAGGCACATCACGCTGATGTCGGCCTCACGTAGCAACGCAATCACCTGTGCCCGTCGCGCTGGCGAGGCGGCGGCCAGGCTGGTCAGATGCCCAACGCAGACGCGCCCTTGGTAGCCTTCGGCAATGGTTCGACGTGCCACGTACTCGATGGTCATATGCTCGGCGTCATCGGCGAAGTCCTGGTGCAAGTCGATGTCTTTGCCCAGGTGCAGGTGGCCTTCGACAAACCCAGCCACAAGCACTTTGCCGTGCGGTGTGTGTCGACATGGTGCACGTCCTTAGCAGAGTGGTTCTGATGCAGCAGAAAACTCAGCGTCCCGTGCAGTTTGAGATTACAGAGCAAACTCGACTGGCCCTACAGGCCTGGATACATCAAGCCCATCTGTACAGCGAGGATTGTCTTTTCCCAAGCCGGCTACACGCTTCAGAGCACCTTGAATTGCCCCTGGTTTGGTAGACACCCCGAACGACTGCAAAGGGTCGAAAGCGGACAGCCAACGGAGGCTATCAGGTGATACCAATTTTGATACCACTGATACGGAAATGAGGGGGTGAGGAGGGGGATTTCGCCCAATGAAATCAACCCCTTAGCACCGCTCAACACCCCTAAAATACTGCATGGTGATGTTGGTGGTAGAGATCAAGTGCTTGTCCTGCGGGGGTTCCAGAGGTGTATTTAGGCCCTCTCGTGGGCCTGTCTCGGCTGTCCAGCCGCATCTGGGTGTAGGCACCTAGGCTGGGAATGGCGTCTGCAGCTAGCCACTTGGCCGCTATATCGCGGCAGTGAATAGAGGGGGAGAGGGGTAAAAAAAATGGAGCTTTTCTCCGTGAGCGGTGGTCAAGCTAGTTGGATAGGCCTAATTACAAATGAGTGGCCTGCCCGTCCTGGTTTCACCAACAAGCCACCGGCGGTGGAGGAGAGCACTATGCGCAGACGAGGCGGCGTTTACTGGGGTTGGTCAGACCCTACACTTCACCATCAATCCCACGAAGAAACGCTACACGACGGCACCTTCATCGATGTCCAGGTGAGACTTTCCCGCACCGGCGGCAGCCAACTTTTTCTAGGCGTCTACGCACACTCCGGCATGGCACTGCATGAAGAGGCTTACGATTCCAGGCCAGGCGAATCGATGTACCGGTCGTTGGCCTGGGGGATTGGTCGAGCGCGTCGAGTTGCTGATCAGTATGCCCCTGCTGGAGAGGTGTAACAGCTGGCTGTAGTAAGTTTGTACTACTGTCAGGGTTCCCGTTTCAGTGCAACCTGCGACTGGAGAGCGAGGTCCTTCACAACCTCGCTGTAAATACACTTGATCGTGCCCCATGGGATCATGTGGCGCTGCGCGTAATCGCCCTCTCCATCATCGTTGATGGGGGAAGGCGCTGGCGGGCAACGCCGGAGGGGCAGGCCGCGCTTCTTGTCGGCGCGGCCCTGGGCTAGGGGGAGCCGAAGCGCTCTTAGTAGCTGGCCTTGGCCGCTTTCAGGGTGGACGCCCACTCTTCAGCAACGTCAAGCTCATGATAGGGCGACCAGTACGCGCATCCCATCGAAGGAAAGTTGTACTGGCAGTTCGGATGGAAAATGAGCGGTCCAACTGATCGCAGCAAGACCAAGGGCTTCAAGCGTTGATACAGCTCTATGCCTAACGCCGCCGATATGGGCGGCGTTTTCGTTTGTGGGGGAGGGTGCTGGCGGGCAGCATCGACCTGAGCTATTGCTTTATCCTCGGTCAATCCACTCAAGGAACATGAGATGAAGCAATTACTGCTGGTGGCTTTGCTGGCAGCGTCAGGCGCGGCTCAGGCTGAGATTCCCATGCTGAACGCAACATGCCCAGGGAAGATTGAAGTCCACGAGGACAAGGGCGGCCCGATCTACATCAATGGCAAAGAGGGCAAGCTGAAGAAGGTCAACGACAACTACTTCGAAGCCAAGGCCAGCGGAGTGACCATTTCGCTGTCGATCAACCCTGACGGCGCTCCGAGCGTTTCCTATACCGGAGGGAACCGGGCCAATGGCATCTGCCAGGTGAAAGCGTAGGGCCCGTAAGTCGCAGGTGGGCAGCATCGAAAAACCGCCGTCAGGCCCACATCCGGTACGCCCGGCACGTGTCAAGCCGCCCTCGATCGTCCCTGGCATCAGACCAGGGGCGTATCCTGCAGCCTGATGCTGGGCGTTCGTTACTTTTTGGACATGATCCGCAGAATGCGCAGGAACAGGTTAATGATGTCCAGGTACAGCGCAGCGGCACTGTCAATCGCGTTGTCGACGGTGCGCTCGATCTGGTTGGCACGCCCCCAATCTACGCCGATGTAGCCGCAGAAAATCGCGGCGACGATGTAGTCCATGGCCGCCAGGTGGGTGCCGAACAACAATGCCTGGCCCAGTTCGACGACGATCGACACCACCAGGGCGATGAACAGTGACGACTCGATCCGTTGGAAGAATGCCGGGAACACAGTCCCCAGTATCATCATCCCCGCGGTGAGCAGGATGGTCGTTTGCACCGCCTGGACAATGTGCTCGTGCGAGTATTCGGGCAGTACCACCACCAGCAGCAGTCCGATCGGCACCACGATCAGGTTGTAGCCCAGGAAGCTGTACATCGGCTCCTGCGAGCGGAAGATGATGGCGATGCCGGACATCGCCAGGACGAAGTAGCCAACAACGAACAGTATCAGGGGAATGGCCAGCATGACTTCGGCCGGTACCGTGGTGACCAAATACCAGTTCACCGCAAAACCCCACAGCAGCACAGCACCAAGTATGAGATTGTAAGTGTTGGCCGAGATCTGGTGGTTGGTGCCGACTCGGCTGAAGGTATCGTTTTCAAGCATGTATTGGGCTTTCCTTGGCTGAATGTCCATGCCACGACAAAGCCGATGGGCGTCGGGCACGTTCGTTATCGTTGTCGGTGGTCGACCATGATGGCACATTGCGTCATCAGTATTGAAGCGACAGGGTGATTACCGTAGGGATATGGTCCGTCAGGGACGTGCAGCGTCCGGAGGCCCACAAGCAGCCGGGCACCCGGAGATTGTCCTCACCGGGCCGCAATCGCATGATCCTCACCTTTTGCTGGTCAACAGCCTTGCGGTTGAGGCAATGCGACCGTGGGCCTGCTCCGAGATAGGCTACACTCCAGGCCGAAGCTGGTTTTGAGCGAGCTTCTTCACGCTATCGTCGCTCTGGCGATCCACACCGACGGGCCCTGAAAGGCTCACAGAGGATGCACCAATGGCGACTATCGACACTGACGTTTTCGCGCAAGGGCTGTTGCAGGTCGAGGCCTGTTGGCAGAGGTACATCTCGTCGCAGCGACTGGCCGAAGGACTGACGGGCCAGGCACTGAGTGGGGCCACTGAGATAGCTGACCAGAATTTCAGACATTTTCAGAACCAAAGCCAGCGATTCTATGCCGAGGTTCGCAAGCGAGTGGATGACGCTGAAAAGCTGGAGCGCGACATGGCGCTGTACCCTCATTATTACCTGCCAAAGGCTTGAGCGCGGCTGCTTGTCAGTTCAGGCGTTTGTTTGCCATGACAATCGGTTTCTGTGGGGCATGCCGTAGCAGTTCGCAATCATGCGCCCTGGCCCCCTTTGGTCGCTTACTACAGGGTTTCGGATTGCCACATCCCGAGAGGTCAAATACAGGGTGTATAGTGGCTTTTCGGGTGACTGTCTTTCAGTGGCTCATTGCCGAGACGCCAACATGTACCAGACGTATCCCAGCGCGGCCCACAAAGCCCACGAACGCCTCTGTGAGCAAATCGAAATCTTCCTTCAGCATGGCGGTCACATTCAGCAGATTGCATCCGGCGTCACCGGTTCCCCTGAGGGTGTGTCCAAGGTTCAGTGGAAAAAGGAGCGAACCGCAAAGTGATGATGGAGGCTGCCGGCGCTTGAGGGCTGGAATGAGCAGTAACCTTGTCAGCGTGCTGATGTACAATTCAATCAACTCAATGGACACCAGCTGAAATGGATTTTTCTGAGTATTTTGCTTGCGCCGTGTTGAAGAAGTTCAACGACCAGTGTTTCGAGGACAAAGGCAGTGGGGTGACCGGCTCGCTTTCGATCAGCCCGGGTGGCCCGCCTGAGGTTTCTTGCACAGGAAAGAACAAGGCCAACGGCGTAGGCCAGATCAAGAAATCTGCCACATCGGGTGGCAATGAATGAGCGACTCCAATCCGTTTCCCGCGTTGATCGAATATTACGCTGCCAAACGGGCCATGTTGCAGCAGGACAGGCACCGGCTGACCAGCATCGCCCTGGGTTCGTCGCATGGCGATTTCGCTTTCGACCCGACCTACTGCCCTGGGTCGTTCAACCTGTGCAGCCGCTCTCAGGATTTCCGCCATGCCCTCGCGCTTTATGAGCACGCGGTGAGCCAGGTCCCGAATCTCGATTCCGTGATTGTTTTTTACTCTCTGTTTTCACCGGGCAATCTGTTGGAGCAGTCGCCCAGTGAGAAGACCTTGGCACCGCTGATGAACGAGATCTTCCAGCTGGGGTTGAGCTACGAAGATCCTCAGCTGGCGCAGATCGCGGCGCAGTTGCAGGGGCGGCTGGCGTCCGTAGGCAGTACCCACTGCGGTGTGGCCGGTTTCCTGCCCGACCAGCAAAAAGCGTTCATGCCGGCGAGTCATGGCGCAGCACAGCGAGTCGCCGACCATATGCGCCTCAATGCCCGGGAAGACGGTAACCAGTACCTGGCAAAACTGTTGCTGTTGGCGGCTGAGCTGAAGCATCGGGTCATCGTGGTCATCCCGCCAATGCACATCGAATACCGCTTGCATGCTGGCGCTGACTCGACCTTTCTGTTCCGCGGAGTCTTCGAGCTTCAGCAGTTGATGGGGACCCTGTGCCCGGATTTCACCATGGACATTCTCGATCTCTACAGCGCAGCCGAATTTCTCCCAGGCCATTTTGGCGATTTCGATCACCTGATCCCGCAAGGCGAAGGGGCCATGCTGATATCACGCAGGATCGCTCAGGCGCTTGCAGCCAGGTCATCAACTTGTCAGCCTTCCGGCGGCTCTACCCCGCAGACAAACTCATCCGAGCCGAGCCGATGCGAGCCAAACTCCACGACGTAGCCGTTTCCGCGGCGTTGTGCCTCGGCCCTGGCGGTCTTCTGGTCTGCATAGACGTCGACAAAGTGCCAGGGATGCACGTCTCGCAGCACACCCCAGCCAAGTACCCAGCCCTCATTGTCAGGGTCTGCAGGAAGGTTTTTAGCCAGGCTGCGAATGCTCATTGATCTCTCCTTGGTACCGATGACCTGACGGTACTACCGCTGAAAGCGGTCTGTTATCTGGTTTTTCATCCACCCTGGTTGGGTGGACAGCCAAATGGCTTTTCCAAGCAGGCGGCTGTCTTCATGAAAAAAGATCAGCGGCTTGCCCCCACCCAGAACCTCCCATCTTTGCGCAGTCCAACGTATGCAATGTCCCGCTTCGCCTGGTCGGAGATACGTTCATGAAACGCAAGACTGCTTGGGTTGTCGTGTTGTCAGGGTTGTTGTTGCTCAGTGGCTGCTGGCCGTACTGGCACGATGGAGGCCATCATCATCGGCATTACTACGATGACGATCGTGGCGGGCACCAGGACTATCGTCGCTACTGAGGCAAGGCAGCACTGACTTCCCAGGCCTGGGCGTCATGCTTCATCGAGCATCCGCCCAGGGCTGAAGAAGAACGAAGCAATCAGCACGGCACTGATCACACCCAGCGCGTCCGCGACCAGCAACAGGAACTCGATACCATCGCGCAGTTGCGCTTGTTGATTGACGGCAAAGCTCGCCCCATGCGGAAACGCGGCAATGCCCAGCAATACCACCGCCAGCGTTGCAGACAGCAACTTGATGTAGGCCCTGCTGAACGTCAATGTACAAGCCCAGAACACAAAGATGCTGAACACCGCCAAGCCGGTGGAAGTCACGAATTGGGCGAGTATTTCCAACCACCACACCATGGGTTTCTCCTGAAGGTTGCGCCGGGTGGATACGCATGAGAATTGTGGCAAGTTGAAAACGTTCCGCTCGGGTAAAGAAATAATGCGAAAGCGGAACGATGGCCGGTTACCGGCCATCACCCATATAGCAAAAAAGCCTATTGTGCTGCGCACGGTGCGCAGTACGATAGGCCGATGACAACTAAAAAGGGCGTGGTGTGCTGGCAACTCTTTCCTAAGTTCCCGATGGGGCAGCAGGAGCGTGTCGCGTGAAGAGCTCTAGAACGGTCACAGGCGCTGTACTGTTATCCACTTTCGCCGCGTTGTTCATGGCCGGGTGCGCGCAGAACCCGGATGTGCGCGCTGGCCACGACTATACATCTGGCACCACCGAAAGAAGCGCGCCAGCCTATCTGGGTTGCGTGCAAGGCGAACTTCAAGGCAACGTGAAAACCTATGAAGTCGACGGCGATAACTCGGTCAAACTGTACGTGGAAAGTCCCGACCCCAATAAGGCCGATGGCCTGGTGGAACTGCGAGGCACCGGTACCCAGCGCCAGTTCATCGCCTACCAGCGCGACGCCTGGTACGACCATGGCAGGTTGCTCGATGCTGCGTTGATGTGCAAAAAGGCCTGATGCGTTGATCTGCAAGGGCAAAAAGCCCGCACATGAGAGCGGGCTTTTTGCGATGGGTGCTGATCCATCAGCGTTTTTCATTCTAAGGGAATGAACCGGTTTGCCCATTCGACAGAAGTCTCGCCATCACCGTCAGGCCTGGACACGACCTTGGTGGATTAGTCCTTTAGCCCGAACCCGGCTAGAATGGCGCACGTTCCAGTCTGGTTAATTGCAAATGCCAACCTTTCGCATCCTGTTCTGTTCAGCACTCATTCTTAGCCTTACTGCTTGCGCAAACCCAGGCAAGCCTACCGCCAGCAAGCTGACTGCCAAATCCCCGCAAGATTACGCCGCCTGCGTGCTGCCAAAGTGGCAGGCACTGGCCCCCCAGACCACGCAAAAGTCGATCAACCATGGTTATCGGTTGACCGCGCCGAGCGCCGTGACGTCAGACGAAGTGCTGGAAGTCGTTGATTATCACGATGGCAGCCGGGCAACTTTCTATAAAGGCAGTTTCCTGTCGAGTGACAAGTTGCGCCTGGCCGCCAGAGAGTGCCTGGAGTAGCGGGCTATCAGCGGCATCAATAGCCTGAACCACCCATGCCGCCCATGCTGGGCAACGCTTGCCGGGATTTCTGCTGTGCATTGCTCCACTCGGCGCAGGTCATGAAACTGGTCTTGTCGACCTTCCCGGCCTGATCGAAGCTGACCATGTAAGGCTGCTGCTTTTGCCCCGGCTGGGTAAGCATGTAATCGAAGCAAGTGCCTGCGACTACCGTGCGGTCGGACTCGGCGCCTGGTTTGCCACCTATCTGCAGTACGTGCTCTCTGCTCATGCCGTTAGTGACGTTGGCTACCAGCGGCTGGTCATGGTAGAGGGATGAGTTACTTGAACAGCCCGTGAACGCTGCCACTATCAGCAGCGCACAAGTTGATTTGTTCATGGCAGTGCTCCCGTCAGCGAACGCCGTTACGGAACAGCATCAATCCAGTCGGTTATTCATCATACGCCTGTATTGCTTCACCCGGCGTAGCGTGCACCACTGCTCCAGCAGCAGGGCACGCAGGGGCGAGGCCTTGGCATTCGGTTTGCTGCCGGCGGCCAGCCGGCGCATCTGCAACTTCACCAGGGCCAGGTGCGGCCGTCCCGGGCATCACCTTGCATGGCCGGTGCTTCGTAGCTGCCGCCAGACAGCTCCACGAGGTCAACGGGTAGCTCGTTCAGCCACAACACGACCTGGTGTGCATCCGCAGGTTTGAAGCCGCCACGCTGGAAGTCGGCCGAGTTGAGCTTGACCGCCACGCTGAAGGCGGGCGACACCACCTCGCGCACAGCCTTGACCACTTCCAGCAACAGGCGCGCACGGTTTTCCAGGCTGCCGCCCCAACGGTCCTGGCGCTGGTTGGTCAACGGCGAGAGGAATTGGCTAAGCAGGTAGCCGTGCGCAGCGTGGACCTGCACGCCGCTGAAGCCGGCTTGTTCGGCCAGCGCCGCAGTACGGGCGAAGCGTTGGATCAGCGCAGCGATTTCGCGTTCGTCCAAGGCCTTGGGCTGCGGGAACAGCTTCGACAAACTGCCCATGTCCAGCGCCACTGCCGAGGGTGCGATGGTTGTCTGGCCGAGGTTGGCCTGCATCTGCCGCCCCGGGTGGTTGATCTGCATCCAGAATTGCGCAGCCTTGGCGCGTCCGGCCTCTGCCCATTGGCGAAAGCGCTGCAATTGCTGGCTGTCAAATGCCCAGCGCCTGATTACCGAATGGCAGGAAGGCGAGACCGACAAGGCGCAGCGCTGATCACCATCAAGAAAATGCAGCCCCAGGCCCGGCGATCTGTCATCAAATGAAAACCCGCTGTCGCCCGATGCGAAGCACCTCGCCCCCCGAGCGCTTACATTCCAATTACCCAGAACTGACGCCCTGCGTCCAGATCGATGATTGGAGAGACAAGCATGTCCAAAGTCGTACGTTTCCATCAGACCGGTGGCCCCGAAGTGCTGCGCTACGAGGATGCCGAGGTCGGTGAGCCCGGCCCGGGGCAGGTGCGCCTGCGCCAGGTGGCGGTTGGCCTGAACTATGCCGACACCTACTTCCGCAATGGCACCTACCCGATCCCGCTGCCCAATGGCATTGGGGTGGAAGCGTCCGGTGTGGTGCAGGCGGTAGGCGAGGGCGTGACCCAGGTAGCGGTGGGTGACCGGGTCACCTACACCGGCTTTCTCAATACCCTTGGTGCATATTGTACCGAGCGTCTGATCCCTGCAGCTGCGCTGATCAAACTGCCGGAGACCATCGCCTTCGAGACCGCCGCCGCCATGACCATGCGCGGCCTGACCGCGGCCTACCTGATGCGCCGGCTGTATGACTTCAAGCCCGGCGACACGGTTCTGCTCCATGCGGCGGCGGGGGGCGTTGGCCTGATCGTCGCGCAGTGGGCGCGGCTCCTGGGGCTGAACGTGATCGGCACGGTATCCACCGAGGCCAAGGCTGAGGTCGCCCGCGCCCACGGCTGCAATCAGATCATCAATTACAGCGTCGAGGACGTGGCCAGCCGGGTACGTGAGCTTACCGATGGCGTCGGCGTCAACGTGGTATTCGACAGCGTTGGCAAGGACACCTTCATGGGCTCGCTCGATTCGCTCAAGCGCCGAGGCCTGATGGTGTGCGTGGGTACCGCCTCCGGCACCATCCCGCCGTTCGACCCACAGTTGCTGGCGATCAAGGGCTCGTTGCAGCTGACCCGCCCGGCGCTGGCCGACTTCATCGCCGACCCTGCGGAAAAGGCCGAGCTGGCGGGCGAGCTGTTCGACCATGTCAGCAGTGGCCGCATCCGCATCGAAATCAACCAGCACTATGCACTGCAGGACGCCGTCCAGGCCCATCGCGACCTGGAAGCACGCAGGACCACCGGCTCGTCGATCTTCGTCATCTGAAGAGGGCAACAGCATGCACATCGAACCACTGACCTGTGCGATCGGCGCCGAGATAAGCGGCGTCAACCTGGCTGACGCGATCCACGACGACGACCTGTTCGAGCAACTGCGCGCGCAGTTGCTCAGGCACCGTGTGCTGTTCCTGCGTGACCAGCACTTCAGCCGTGCCGAACACGTGGCGTTTGCCCGGCGCTTTGGCGAGCTGGAAGACCACCCGGTCGCCGGTAGCGACCCGGAGCACCCTGGCCTGGTGCAGATCTACAAGCGCCCCGACCAGCCCAACGACCGTTATGAAAACGCCTGGCACACCGACGCTACCTGGCGCGAAGCACCGCCCATGGGCTGTGTGCTGCGCTGCCTCGAGTGCCCGCCGGTGGGCGGCGACACGATGTGGGCGAACATGGTGCTGGCCTATGAAAACTTGCCAGGCGACGTGAAAGCCAAGATCGAAGGCCTGCGCGCACGCCACAGCATCGAAGCCAGCTTCGGCGCTGCCATGCCGATCGAAAAGCGCCTGGCGCTCAAGGCGCAGTTCCCCGATGCCGAACACCCGGTGGTGCGTACCCACCCGGAAACCGGCGAACAGGTGCTGTTCGTCAATGCCTTCACCACCCACTTCAGCAACTACCACACGCCCCAGCGCGTGCGCTTCGGCCAGGACGCAAACCCCGGCGCCGCCGACCTGCTGCGCTACCTGGTCAGCCAGGCCTACCTGCCCGAGTACCAGGTGCGCTGGCGCTGGAAGCCCAACAGCGTGGCCATCTGGGACAACCGCAGCACCCAGCATTATGCGGTCATGGACTACCCACCGTGCCACCGCAAGATGGAACGTGCCGGGATCAAGGGCAGCCGCACTTTCTGAGTCATCCGCCGCACACACACATTCACGCGCGCGGCGCACAGCACAATAACAATAGCGAGGACTACTGCATGCAATTCTTCGATGATTCGTTGCACCCGGAAAACATGGAAAAGGTGGTGATCACCGTCGCCCCGTATGGCCCGGAGTGGATGCCCGAGGACTTCCCCGAAGACATCCCGCTGACCATGGACGAGCAGGTACAGAAGGCCGTCGACTGCTATGAAGCCGGCGCCACCGTGCTGCACCTGCATGTGCGCGAACTGGACGGCAAGGGTTCCAAGCGCCTGTCCAAGTTCAACGAGCTGATCGCCGGTGTGCGTGAAGCGGTGCCGGACATGATCATCCAGGTGGGCGGTTCGATTTCCTTTGCGCCTGAGGGCGAAGGCGAGGCGGCCAAGTGGCTGTCCGACGACACCCGGCACATGCTCGCCGAGCTGACCCCACGCCCCGACCAGGTGACTGTGGCGATCAACACCACGCAGATGAACATCATGGAGCTGCTGTATCCGGAGTATCTGGAAGGCACCTCCCTGGCCCACCCGGCGATCCACGCCGCCTACAGCGAAATGACCGTGCCCGCCGGCCCAGCCTGGGTCCGCGAACACCTGCGCCGGTTGCAGTCCAGTGGCATCCAGCCGCACTTCCAGCTGACCGGCATGCATGCCCTGGAAACCCTCGAGCGCATCGTGCGCCGTGGCGACTACATGGGCCCGCTGAACCTGACCTGGATCGGCATCGGTGGCGGTTTCGACGGCCCCAACCCGTTCAACTTCTTCAATTTCATCCACCGCGCGCCAGATGGCTGCACGCTGACGGCCGAATCGCTGCTCAAGAACGTGCTGCCGTTCAACACCATGGCCTTGGCCATGGGCCTGCACCCACGCTGCGGCAACGAAGACACCATCATCGACCAGCACGGCAAGCGCTTCGGCTCGGTGCAGCAAATCCAGCAGACCGTGCGTGTGGCCCATGAGCTGGGCCGTGAAGTGGCCAACGGCAAAGAGGCCCGGGCGATTTACCGCATTGGCGAGCAGTACACCAGCATCGAGCAGACGCTCAAGGCCAACGGCATGGCGCCGAACCGCCAGCCGGGCCAGAAGGGCGTGCCGCAGCGGGCCTGATAGCAAGCCCCGGAGGCGATCTTTGTAGGAGCGGCCTTGTGTCACGAAAGGGCTGCGCAGCAGCCCCAACCATTCATCCACCAGCGCTGAATCATTGGGGCTGCTTTGCGGCCCTTTCGCGACACAAAGCTGCTCCTACAAAGGCAGTGCGTTTTTCGGTCAACATCCCATAAGAACAAAAACAATACAGAATCCCGAGGAGGCACCATGGCCACCTATCTCGCCAGTGCCGAAGCACCCGGCACCGACACCTCGCACAGCGTCCCCCGGCGCTATGCCTGGATCGTCTTCGCCCTCACTTTCGGCCTGTTGATCTCCGACTACATGTCGCGCCAGGTGCTCAATGCCGTGTTCCCGCTGCTCAAGGGCGAGTGGGCCCTGAGCGACAGCCAGCTCGGCCTGCTCAGTGGCATCGTCGCACTCATGGTCGGGCTGCTGACCTTCCCGTTGTCCTTGCTGGCCGACCGCTTCGGCCGGGTCCGCAGCCTGGTGCTGATGGCTGTGCTGTGGAGCCTGGCGACCCTGGGCTGCGCCCTGGCGGAAAACTACCCGCAGATGTTCATTGCCCGCTTCCTCGTGGGTGTCGGCGAGGCCGCCTACGGCAGCGTCGGCATTGCCGTGGTGGTGGCGGTTTTCCCCCGCGACATGCGCTCGACCCTGGCCGGCGCCTTCATGGCCGGTGGCATGTTCGGTTCGGTGCTGGGCATGGCCCTGGGCGGCATCCTGGCCCAGCACCTGGGCTGGCGCTGGGCGTTCGCCGGCATGGCCCTGTTCGGCCTGGTGCTGGCGCTGCTATACCCGCTGATCGTCAAGGAAGCCCGCATCGCGCCCCAATGCGCCGGGCAGGGCCTGACCAAAGCCAGTCGCCCGCTGCGCACCCTGTATGGATCGCGCTCGGTAATTGCCGCGTACATCGGCAGTGGCCTGCAGCTGTTCGTCGGCGGCACGGTCATTGTCTGGATGCCCAGTTACCTGAACCGTTACTACGCCATGGGCACTGATCGCGCCGGTGCCATCGCCGCCGTTATCGTGCTGTTCAGCGGCATTGGCACGATCCTCTGCGCCATGCTCTGCGACCGCCTGGGCCGCCAGCGCCCGGACCGCAAGATCAGCCTGGCCATCGGCTATTGCCTGGGCAGCTGCCTGCTGCTGTCGGTGGCCTTTGCGCTGCCGGCGGGCACTGCGCAACTGGTGCTGATCTGCCTGGGCATGATGATCGCCGTCGGCACCAACGGCCCGTCCAGCGCCATGGTCGCCAACCTGACCCACGCCGCCGTGCACGGCACCGCCTTCGCCACCCTGACCCTGGCCAACAACCTGCTGGGCCTGGCCACTGGCCCGCTGATCACCGGGCGGGTGTCCGACCTGATCGGCTTGCACGCCGCGTTCCAGCTGGTACCGCTGGTGAGCATCGCTGCCGCCGCGGTGTTCTTCATCGCCAAACGCCATTACCACCGCGACATGGAGCGTCTGCAAGCATCGGTCAGCCATACCGAGGAGTTGAGTTCGTGAAACAGACGTTGTCCGTCGAAGTATTGTTCGATTTCATTTGCCCGTGGTGCCTGATCGGTCAGCGGCAGTTGCAAGCCGCGCTGTTGCTGCTGCAGCGCGAGCAGCCGCAAATACAGGTGGAGCTGCAGTGGCGCGGCGTGCAGCTGCTGCCCGGCCTGCCTGCCAATGGCCTGCCATTCCATGCGTTCTATGTGCAGCGGCTGGGCAGCGAGCAGGCCGTGCGCGAGCGCCAGGCGCAGGTGCGCGCAGCAGCGAGTGTGGTGGGTGAAGACATCGACTTCACGCGCATCCGCCGCATGCCCAATACCGCCAATGCCCACCGCCTGTTGCAACGGGCGTCCAGCCTGCTCGGCGCCGCGCAGCTCGAAGCCATGCTGGCGCAGCTGTTGATTGCCTATTTCCATCAGGGCCGCGACCTGGGCGACAGCCGGGTGCTGCTTGCCATTGCCCAGTCCTGCGGGCTGGAGGCGGCGCAAGTGGCCGACTGCCTGCGTGACGATGGCAGCCCGTTCCTCGACGGTGCCGGGCGCGCGGGCAGCGCGGTGCCGCGTTTTCGCTTCAATGAGGGCCGCCTGATTGCCGGTGCGCAACCGGCCGAGGTGCTGTTGGCGGCAATGCTTGAAGCCTTGCACGTGCAGGTGCCGGCATGACCCGGCGTATCGCCCTGGCCGCAAGCCAGGTCCCCGAGCGCAACGCGCGTGTGCTGGTCGAGAGCCACGGCAAGAGCCTGGCCGTGTTCAATGTGGCCGATACCCTGTATGCGATCGACGACAGTTGCCCGCACCAAGGGGCCTCGCTGTGCGGCGGGCGCCTGGAGGGGCGGGTCATCCAGTGCTGCGCCCATGGCCTGCGCTTCGACCTGGCCAGCGGCTACCTGCTCAACTCAACGGCGCTGAAGGTCAATAGCTACCGGGTCGAATGCCAGGGCCAGCAGGTGTACATCGTGCTGGATGACGAGGAGGGCGGGCAATGAGCACGCTGGTAATGACGGCGGCACAGCAACGGATTCGCACCTTGGCCCCAGGCATTGCAGTCAGCCTGATCGTGGGTGCGGCGGCGAGTTTTCTCAGCGAGCACTATGCGGCCCCGGTCATGCTGTTTGCCTTGTTGCTGGGCATGGCACTGAACTTCCTCGCTGTCGACGGACCGTGCAAGGCCGGCATCGAGTTTACCGCACGCGGCGTGCTGCGCCTGGGCGTGGCGCTGCTGGGCATGCGCATTACCCTCGACCAGATCGCCAGCCTTGGCTGGAAACCGGTAGCGTTGGTGGTCATCCTGGTGCTGGTGACTATCGTGGTGTCGGTGATTGCAGCCAAGGCACTGGGCTTTTCCCGGTTGTTCGGCCTGCTGACCGGGGGGGCCACGGCCATCTGCGGCGCCTCGGCGGCGCTGGCACTGGCGGCGGCGCTACCCCAGCACCCGCGCAAGGAGCACGCCACGCTGTTTACGGTGATCGGCGTGTCGGCGTTGTCGACCCTGGCGATGATCCTTTACCCGATGATCGCCCAGTGGCTGCATTTGCCGCCGGGGCAGGCCGGGGTGTTCCTGGGGGCGACCATCCACGATGTGGCCCAGGTGGTCGGCGCCGGTTACAGCCTGTCCACCGAAACCGGCGACATCGCCACCGTGGTCAAGCTGATGCGTGTGGCCATGTTGCTGCCGGTAATTGTCTGCGCGGCGATGATCACTCGCCGCCAGGGCCTGGATGCCAGCGGCCAGCGCCCGCCGTTGCTGCCGTGGTTTGCCGTCGGTTTCGTGCTGCTGGCCTGCGTCAACAGTACCGGCTGGGTGTCATCGGCGGTACAGGGCGGCATCAATGACCTGTCGCGTGGCTGCCTGGTCGTGGCCATCAGCGCCCTGGGCATGAAAACCCAACTCAAGGCCCTGGCTTCGGTGGGGCTCAAGCCCATCGCGCTGATGGTGGGGGAAAGCGTGTTCCTCGTGCTGCTGGTGCTGGCCCTGATGCACTGGGGCCTTTAAGGCGCCTGTTCGGCGTGCTGAGCCCGCCAGCTGGCTGGCGGCATGCCGAACTGGGCGATGAACCAGCGGGTGAACGAACTGGGCATCGAGTAACCGAGCATGTCGGCGATGCGCCCCAGCGAATAGTTGGGGTTTTCCAGGTAACGCATCACCAGGTCGCGGCGCACGTTGTTGATCATGTCCTTGAACGTCAGCCCGTCTTCTTCCAGGCGCCGTTGCAGGGTGCGCACATTCATGCCCTGGGTTTGCGCTACCTGCTCGATGGTGGCGCGGCCCATGGGCAGCAGCAGGTAGATGGTCTTGCGCAGCTCCAGTTCCAGTGATGGCGTGCCGCCGGCCGGCAGCGTATCCAGGTAGCGCCGTGCCAGACGCGCCATGGCTTCGTTGGCCAGCGGGCTGGCGCTGTCGAGGTCGGCGGCGGGGCAGACGATGCCGTTGAACTCGCTGCCGAACACTAGCTTGCAGCCGAAGATCCGCCGGTGGATAGCCAGGTCGGCCGGTGCGGCATGGGTGAAGTTGGCGCTGATCGGGTGCCACTGGGCACCCAGCAGCGCCGCACACAGGCGCAGCATCACGCCGATGGCCAGCTCCGTGGCCTGGCGGCTGCACGGTGCCCGCTCATTGATTACTTCTTCGCGAATGATGACCGTCTTGCCAGCCTCTTCGACATGGATGGCCAGTGCATCGTTGAGCAGATGGCGGTACTGGACGATCACTTCCAGGGCATCGCGCAGGCTGCGCTGGTGGCTGAGCAGCAGGCTGATCTCGCCAAAGTCCGAGAGCTGACGCGATTCGGCCATGCGCAGGCCGAAGGTTTCGCAACCGCTGGCGCGCGCCGACTCTTCCAGCAAGGTAATCACGTTAGCCGCCGGAATACGCCGGTTGGGGTCTTCGAGCAGTGCTGCGCTCAGGCCAACCTGGGCCAGCAAGGCGTTGGGGTTCAGGCCCACGTGGCGGGACACTTCGAGGTAATTGGTGAGGCTGGCAGCACGGACTAGGGCGGGCATTTTTATTGTTTTCCGTCAGGCGGTCTGTGAGTTATAGCGTGCGTGTCACCAATTGAGAAGCACAAGCTCGAACCTGGCCTTGTCATCAAATGAAAAGCCACTGACGCGCAATGTGAAGCACCCGTCGAGGCCCCTGATTACTGTGAACCTCGTACCCGATCCAAGCCGAGGTCCCGACGTGGAAAAACTGCAAACCACTGCCACCGTGCTGATCATCCCTGGCTTGCGCGAGCACGTCAGCGAGCATTGGCAAACCCTGCTGGAAGCGCGCCTGGCCAAGGTTCGCAGCGTGCCACCGCTACAAGTCGACGGGCTCAGCTGCAGCGCGCGGGTAGAAGCCATTCAGCGCGAGCTGGAGCGGATAGAGGGTGAGGTGCTGATGGTGGCGCATAGCGCTGGCGTGTTGATGGTGGCCCACTGGGCGGCCCGTTACCAACGGCCGATCAAAGGTGCATTGCTGGCAGCTCCGCCTGACTTGCACGCTCAGTGGCCTGCCCATTACCCCAGTCCGCAAAGCCTGGCCGAGCAGGGCTGGTCGCCCTTGCCGATGGCGCCGCTGCCGTTCCCCAGCATTGTCGCCGCCAGCAGCAACGACCACCTGGCCAGTTTCGACGCCGCAGGGGCCATGGCCCAGGCCTGGGGCAGCGAGCTGGTCGCCCTGGGCGCGGTCGGCCACCTCAACCCGGCCGCCGGTTTCGGCCCCTGGCCGCTCGCCGAAAACCTGATTCGCCGCCTGGACCACTGATCTGCCAACCGCGCACGGATGCCCAGGCCAAGCCCGCAGATGACGGGCAAGCCCAAAACAACAAAAACAATAAGTGGAGTCATCGTAATGCCTGAACACCGCATTCACCGTGCTGTGAAGCCACAGCGCTGCCTGCTCGCCTGCGCCATCAGCCTGCTCAGCCTGCCCGGCGCGCAAGCCTTCGAAGTCACTACCGGTAGCGAAGACTGGGCCGTGCGCTTCGACAACACGGTCAAGTATAACTATGGCGTGCGCACCGAAAGCGCCGACAAGCGCATGCTGGGCACGCCCAACAGCAACGATGGCGACTACAACTTCCGCAAGGCCGGCACCACGGTCACCAACCGGCTCGACCTGCTGACCGAGCTGGACGTGGTCTACCAGGGCAACACCGGCTTTCGTGTCAGCACCGCCAGCTGGTACGACAAGGCCTATGACAATACCGGCTCCAACAGCAACCCGTTCGTCAACGGCAACGGTGACCAGTCCGGCATCAACCCCAGCCTCAATGGCCTGCCGGGCACCGGCGTGCCGCTGGGCAGCCCGCACCTGAGCCACTATGCCCAGCGCTACTACAGCGGCCCGTCTGGCGAAGTACTGGATGCCTTCGTGTTCTTCAGCCGCGAGGTGGGCGAGGAGTCGCAAATCAGCGCCAAGGTCGGCCAGCACAACCTGTTCTGGGGTGAAACGCTGCTCAACCCGGTGCATTCGCTGAGCTACGGCCAGTCCGGGCTGGACCTGGCCAAGCTGGCGGCCTCGCCAGGTACCGAAGCCAAGGAGCTGTTCGTACCGCGCAACCAGTTGTCCACTTCGTTCATGGTCAACCCCGAGCTGACCTTGGGCGCCCAGTACTTCTTCGACTGGGATGCCGCGCGCCTGCCGGAGGCCGGCACTTACTACGGCGGCTCCGACGTGGTGGGCGAGGGCGCCCAGAGCTTCCTGCTTGGCCACACCGGCACCCCGGGCTTGATCCCGGTGCGCGGCTCGCTGACCACCATCCGCCGTGGCGACGACCTGACCCCGCGCAACAGCGGCGACTGGGGCGTCATGGCCAAGTGGTCACCCGAGTGGCTTGGCGGCACGCTGGGCTTCTACTACCGCAAGACGTCCGAGATCCTGCCCCAGGCATGGCTCGACGCACGCGGCATGACGGTGGCCCGGGGGCCGTTCGGTACCCCGCCGGCCAGCCGCCAGGGCGCGATTGGCAACCTGTACAACTCGCTACAGAGCACCACTTACCAGTTCGCCTACTCCGACGATATCGACATCTACGGCCTGAGCCTGTCCAAGGATATTGGCGGTGTCAGCGTCGGCAGCGACCTCAACATCCGCCAGCACATGCCCCTGGCGAGCATCCCGGCCATCGTCAGTGCCCCCGGCACCGCCGGCCTGGGCGGCGGCTTTGGCCTGTTGCCGCCACGCCTGGCGAGCAGCGGGGTGATCTACGACGTGCCCAAGGACGGCGATAGCCTGAGCGCCACCGGCGAGACCCTGCACTGGACCCTCAACGGCCTGATGACCATCGGCAACACGCCGCTGTTCGACTCGGCGACCCTGCTGGGCGAGCTGTTCTACAGCAACCTGCTCAAGCTCGATGGCCACAACGAGGCGCTGTACAAGGGCAAGAGCAGCTACCGCGGCATCGACCAGCCGACCCGCGACAACTGGGGCATCGCCGTCAACTTCACCCCCACCTGGTACCAGGTGTTGCCAGGCATGGACCTGAGCATGCCGCTGTCGGTCAACGTCGGCATCGACGGCGTCTCGCCGGTGCAGGGCGGTGGTGCCAAGGACACCGGCAACTATGCGGTCGGCATTAGCGCCGCTATCTACAACCAGTACTTCGTCGACCTCAAGTACGTCGACAGCTTCGGCAAGACCCAGTCCTGCAAGGATGGCCAGACCGACGGCAGCACGCCGAACGCCCTCGATGGCGAACAGGACTACACCTGCTACGGCGGTGGCTATGCCTCCTTCTCCGGCGGTGGTGCCACCACCGAAGACCGTGGCGCCCTGTACCTGACCCTCAAGACCACGTTCTGAGACCTGTACCCCCACAGACTCCACAGGAAAACAACAATCATGAAATACGTGAACACCCTGTTGGCCACGTGCCTGTCGCTGGCTGCCCTCAACGCGGCCCACGCCGCAGTATCCCCTGACCAGGCCGCCAAACTGGGCAAGAGCCTGACCACCCTGGGCGCGGAGCAGGCCGCCAATGCCGATGGCTCGATCCCCGCCTACCAGGGCGGCCTGCTGACGCCGCCGGCCAACTACCAGAGCGGCGCCAGCATGCGCCCCGACCCCTTTGCCAACGAAAAGCCGCTGCTGGTCATCGATGGCAAGAACGCCGATCAGTACAAAGGCCAGCTGACGGCAACCACCCTTGAGCTGCTCAAGCGCTTCCCGAGCATGCGGGTCGATGTCTACCCGACCCACCGCAGCGTGGCGCTGCCCCAGGCGGTGTTGGCCAACACCTTGAAGAACGCCACCGGTGCCAAGAGCCAGGAGGGCGGCACTGCAGTGGACAACGTGCTGCCGGGCATCCCGTTCCCGATCCCGCAAAACGGCGCGGAGGCGATGTGGAACTTCCTGCTGCGCTACCAGGGCGTGAGCATGACCGCCAAGTACGACTCGTGGAACGTCGATGCGGCCGGCAAGCCTTCGCTGTCGACCACCGGCCAGGCCAACATCAGCTACCCGATCTACGAAGACATGAACAAGCCGATCGGCGCCAAGGACACCTATTACCAGATGAAACTGGTGTACACCGGCCCCGCCCGCCGCGCCGGCGAAGCGATGATGCTGCGTGATGCCGCCAACCCGCTGGTGCAGCCACGCAGCGCTTGGCAGTACCTGCCTGGGCAGCGGCGGGTCAAGCTGGCACCGAACCTGGCCTACGACACGCCCAACCCAGGCACCTCGGGCTCCGGCACCTACGATGACGTGTTCGTCTTCAACGGCGCCCTGGACCGCTACGACTGGACCCTGGTCGGCAAGCAGGAAATGTACGTGCCGTACAACACCTACCAGCTCACCTACAACACCGACGTCAAACAGCTGATCACCCCCAACCACCTCGCCCCGCAGTTCGTGCGCTGGGAGAAACACCGCGTGTGGGTGGTGGAAGGCAAGCTCAAGGACGGTGCGCGGCACATCTACCACAAGCGCCGCTTCTACCTCGACGAGGACAGCTGGGTCGCCCTGGCCTCCGACCAGTATGACGCCCGCGGTCAGCTGTACCGTGGCTCGTTCGCCTTCCTGACCCAGAGCTACGACAAGCAGACCCCGGATGCCACGCCGTTCATGATCTACGACCTGGTCGGCGGCACCTACAACCTCAACGGCGTGGTCGGTGCCTATGGCGGTATCCGCTACATCGACCCGCTGTCCAAGGCCCAATGGTCGCCTGAATCGCTGGCCGGCAACGGCATCCGCTGAGCGCATGGCGCAGAGGTCCGCAATGTCTGTCTTCAAACGATGCAGCGTGGCGATGCTGTTCTGGGCTGCGCTGCAAGGCGCCGCCCAAGCGGCGCCCTTCACCGATGTGCTGGACCTGCCGGCCATGCCCAGTGCACTGGCCACAACCAGTGCGCTGCGTGATGTAACCCGCGCCGGTGAGCGCCTGGTGGCGGTGGGCCCGCGTGGCCACATCCTGTACTCCGACGACCAGGGTGCGCACTGGCAGCAGGCCCAGGTGCCGGTCAGCGCCGACCTCAATGCCGTCAGCTTCGCCACCGCAGAGCATGGCTGGGCGGTCGGCAACGACGGTGTGGTGCTGCACAGCCGCGACGGCGGCCAGCACTGGGAAAAGCAGCTCGATGGCCGGGCACTGGCCGACGGCACCGACAGCACCTTGCTCGATGTGTGGTTCAGCGATGACCAGCATGGCTATGCCGTGGGCCTGTTCAACCTGTTGCTGCGCACCGAGGACGGTGGCCAGCACTGGTTGCCGTGGCAGGGCCACAGCGACAACCCCCAAGGCTTGCACCTGACCAGCCTGGCGCCCGTGGGTGACGCGTTGTACATCACCGGCGAGCAGGGCCTGTTGCTCAAGCTGGATGCCGCTGGCCAGCGTTTCATCCAGGTGCCGACGCCCTATGCCGGCACCTTGTTCGGTGCCGTGGGCAAACCCGGGCTGCTGGTGATCTACGGCTTGCGTGGCAATGCCTACCGCAGCACGGACGGCGGCCAGCAATGGCAGCCGGTCAGCAGTGGCGTGAAGACCAGCCTGACGGCAGCCAGCCTGTCCGCCGACGGCAATGTGTGGCTGGCCAGCCAGGCCGGCGACCTGCTGCTCAGCCGCGACGGCGGCGCCAGCTTCAACCCGCAGCCACAAGCCATACGCGGCCCGGTGACCGCGCTTGCCGACGACGCCGGTACCGGTCTGGTACTGGTGGGCGAGCGGGGCGTGCGCACCTTCGACGAGAGAAGACCCTGATGGCCGATATTCGCCAAGATCCACTGCCGGTGATCCACAACCTCGCCGACTTCGACCCCCGGTCGGGCAATCGCCTCGAACGCCTGGTGTTCAACCACCGCCTGGCCTTCGTGCTGTGCATGCTGCTGACCACCCTGGTGCTGGGCTACATGGCACTGACCCGCCTGGAACTGCGCCCCAGCTTCGAGAAGATGCTGCCGCAGAGCCACCCCTACATCCAGAACTACCTGGAGAACCGCCCATCGTTGCGCGGCCTGGGCAACGCGGTGCGGGTGGTGGTGGAAAACACCCACGGTGATATCTTCGCCCCCGACTACCTGCAGACCCTGCGCCAGATCAACGACGAGCTGTTCCTCAGTGACGGTGTCGATCGCGCCTGGATGAAATCGCTGTGGAGCCCGGCGGTGCGCTGGACCGAAGTCACCGAAGACGGCTTCCAGGGCGGCCCGGTGATGCCTGATGGCTACCAGGGGGCGGCCGCCGACATCGAACAGCTGCGGCAGAACATCGAGCGGGCAAATATTGTCGGCAGCCTGGTGGCCCGCGATTTCAAGTCGAGCATGCTGATCGTGCCGCTGCTGGACCAGGATTCGGCCACCGGCAAAGGCATTGACTACCACGCCTTCTCGCAAAAGCTGGAACACCTGCGTAGCCAGTATCAGGCCAGCGGCCAGTACCGGATCCACGTGATCGGCTTCGCCAAGCTGATGGGCGACCTGATCGACGGGCTGATCCAGGTGATGGCGTTCTTCGCCCTGGCCGTGGTCACCAGCCTGGTGATCATCTACCTGTACACCCGCTGCGTGCGCAGCACCTTGCTGGTAGTGCTGTGTTCGTTGACGGCGGTGGTCTGGCAGCTGGGCATCGTCGCTTGGCTGGGCTATGCCATCGACCCATACTCGATCCTGGTGCCGTTCCTGATTTTCGCCATCGGCGTGTCCCACGCCGCGCAGAAGATGAACGGCATCCTCCAGGACATCGGCCGCGGCACCCACCGGCAGATTGCCGCGCGCTACACCTTCCGCCGCCTGTTCGTGGCCGGGGTCACCGCGCTGCTGGCGGACGCGGTGGGCTTTGCCGTGCTGATGCTGATCGACATCCCGGTGATCCAGGACCTGGCCATCACCGCCAGCATTGGCGTGGCGGTCCTGATCTTCACCTCGCTGTTGCTGATGCCGGTGGCGCTGTCGTATGTCGGCGTGGGCCGCAAGGCCGCCGAGCGCGCGCTGTACATCGATGCCCGCGCAGCGCAGCACCGTGGCTTTGGCCGGCTGTGGGACCTGCTCGACCGCTTCACCGAACGCAAGTGGGCCACGGGCGCCTTGCTGGTGGCCGCGGTGCTCGCGGGCATCGGTGTATGGGGCAGCCTGCAGCTGAAGATCGGTGACCTCGACAGCGGTGCCCCGGAACTGCGCGCCGACTCGCGCTACAACCGCGACAACGCCTTCATCACCAGCCACTACGCGCTCAGCAGCGACACCTTCGCGGTGATGGTCAAGACGCCGCCGGAAGGCTGCCTGCGTTACCAGACGCTGGTGCTGGCCGACCGCCTGGCCTGGGAGCTGCAGCAGTTGCCCGGGGTACAGACCACGCTGTCGCTGGCCAATGCGGTGCGCCAGATCACCGCCGGCACCTACGAGGGCAACCCGCGCCTGAACAGCCTGCAGCGCAACCAGGACGTGCTCAACTACGCAGCCCAGCAGGCCTCGGTCAACACCCCGGAGCTGTTCAACAACGACTGCTCGCTGATGCCGGTGATCGCCTACCTCAAGGACCACCGCGCCGACACCCTGGCACAAGTCGCCGCCACCGCCGAGCGTTTCGCCCAGGCCAACAGCGGCGAGGACCGCCAGTTCCTGCTGGCAGCCGGCAGCGCCGGGATCGAGGCCGCCACCAACATCGTCGTGCGCGAGGCCAACCACCGCATGCTGTTGCTGGTGTACCTGGCCGTCACCGTGTTCTGCCTGTTCACCTTCCGCAGCTGGCGCGCCACCCTGGTGGCGATCCTGCCGCTGATGCTCACCTCGCTGCTGTGCGAAGCGCTGATGGTGGCCCTGGGCATCGGCGTCAAGGTCGCTACCTTGCCGGTGATCGCCCTGGGCGTGGGGATTGGCGTCGACTACGCGTTGTACCTGCTCAGCGTGCAGCTGCATCACCAGCGGGCCGGCCTGCCGCTGGCGCTGGCTTATCAGAAGGCCGTGGCCTTCACCGGCCGGGTCGTTGGCCTGGTGGGTATCACCCTGGCAGCCGGCGTGGTCGGTTGGGCCTGGTCGCCGATCAAGTTCCAGGCCGACATGGGCCTGCTGCTGACCTTCATGTTCCTCTGGAACATGCTCGGCGCGCTGGTGCTGATCCCGGCGCTGTCGCACTTCCTCCTGCGCGGCCATGGCGCCCCGGCGGCCAGCCGGGCGCCTGCCGCGTCACGTTCGTCAACCCAAGCAACCGAGTGTTTGCCTCATGTCTGATTACCTTCCGCCACTGCGCGACATGGATTTCCTGTTCAACGAAGTGTTCGATATCCCGGCTTGGTGGGCGCAGACCCCGGCGCTGGTTGAGCAGGTCGACGCCGACACCGCCCGGGCTGTGCTCGAGCAGGCCGGCAAGCTGATTGCCGACGTGGTGGCGCCGCTCAACCGCAGTGGCGACGAACAGGGTTGCCGCTGGGAAAACGGCCGCGTGATCACCCCTGACGGTTTTGCCAGCGCCTATCGGGCCTTCGCCGAAGATGGCTGGGTGGGTGTCGCGGGCGCACCGGAATACGGCGGCATGGGCATGCCGAAAGTCATCGGCGCCCAGCTCGAAGAAATGCTCAATGCCGCCAACCTGTCGTTCGGCCTGTACCCGATGCTCACCGCAGGCGCCTGCCTGTCGCTGCTCAACCATGCCAGCGAACCGCTCAAGGCCCGTTACCTGCCGCCAATGTATGAGGGACGCTGGACCGGCTCGATGTGCCTGACCGAGCCACACTGCGGTACGGACCTCGGCCTGCTGCGCACCCGCGCGGAACCAGCGGCCGATGGCCGCTACCGGGTCAGCGGCACGAAGATCTTCATTACCGGTGGTGAACAGGACCTGAGCGAGAACATCATCCACCTGGTGCTGGCGCGCTTGCCCGACGCACCTGCAGGGGCCAAAGGCATTTCGTTGTTCCTGGTGCCGAAGGTGCTGGTCGACGACGAGGGTATGCTGGGCGAGACCAATGCCGTCAGCTGTGGCTCCATCGAGCACAAGATGGGCATCAAGGCCTCGGCCACCTGCGTGATGAACTTCGACGGCGCCATCGGCTACCTGGTCGGCGAGCCGAACAAGGGCCTTAACGCCATGTTCACCATGATGAACTACGAGCGCCTGGGCGTCGGTATCCAGGGCCTGGCCCTGGGCGAGCGCTCCTACCAGAACGCCATCGCCTATGCCCGTGACCGCCAACAGGGGCGCGCCCCGACCGGTGCCCAGGCACCTGGTCAGGCGGCCGACCCGATCGTCGTTCACCCGGATGTGCGGCGCATGCTGCTGACCATGAAGGCGCTGAACGAAGGCGGGCGGGCATTCTCCACCTATGTGGCGCTGCAACTGGACCTGGCCAAGTACAGCGAAGACGCCGGCGCCCGTCGCCTGGCCGAGGCCAAGGTAGCCTTGCTGACGCCGGTGGCCAAGGCCTTCCTCACCGACATGGGCCTGGAAACCACCGTGCATGGCCAGCAGGTGTTCGGGGGCCATGGCTATATCCGCGAGTGGGGCCAGGAACAGCTGATTCGCGACTGCCGCATCACCCAGATCTACGAAGGTGCCAACGGCATCCAGGCCCTTGACCTGGTGGGGCGCAAGCTGCTGGGCGATGGCGGCCAGGCGTACCGTACGCTGTCGGCCGAGATCTGCGCGTATGCCGAGACCTTGCCGAGCGAATTCGGCACGCCGCTGCTGGCGGCCATGCACAACCTGGACGAGCTCACTGCCTGGGTCCTCGACCGTGGCCAGGGCGACCCGCGGGAGATAGGTGCCGCTTCGGTGGAATACCTGCAGGTGTTTGGATACACGCTGTATGCCTACCTGTGGGCACGCATGGCCGAAGCCGCCATGAACACGGAGCAGCCTGAGCCGTTCCACCAGAGCAAGCTGGGCACCGCGCGGTTCTACTTCGCGCGCCTGCTACCGCGCATCCACTCGCTGAGTGCCTCCGTCAAGGCGGGTAGCCACAGCCTGTACCTGCTTGATGCCGACCTGCTGTGAAGGATGCCACGATGACCACCACCCGTATCATGCCGGCCGCCGAGCAGGCCTATGGCTACCCACTGCTGATCAAGCGCCTGCTGCTGTCTGGCGTGCGCTACCGGCCGAACCAGGAAATCGTCTACGCCGACAAGCTGCGCTACAGCTACACGACGCTGATCGAGCGCATCCAGCGCCTGGCCAATGTGCTCACCGAGGCTGGGGTCAAGCCAGGCGATACCGTCGCCTTGCTCGACTGGGACAGCCATCGCGCCCTGGAGTGCTTCTTTGCCGTACCGATGCTCGGGGCGGTGTTGCACACGGTGAACGTGCGGCTGTCCGCCGAGCAGGTCCGCTACACCATGAACCATGCCGAAGACCGGCTGGTACTGGTGCATGACGATTTCCTGCCGCTGATGGCGCAACTGCGCGATGAGCTGCCAACGGTACAAGGTTTCATCCGCCTCAGCGATGGTGCCTGTGATCAGCCGACACTGCCCACGCTGGGCGAGTATGAGGCGCTGCTGGGCGCAGCTGGCGCCAGTTTCGACTTCCCTGATTTCGACGAGCATTCCCTGGCGACGCTGTTCTACACCACCGGTACCACCGGCCACCCGAAGGGCGTGTACTTCAGCCACCGCCAGCTGGTGCTGCACACCCTGGCCGAGCAGGCCACCCTGGCTGCCTGCGGTGCCGAGCCACTGTTGCGTGAAGGCGATGTGTACATGCCGATCACGCCGATGTTCCATGTGCATGCCTGGGGTGTGCCCTATGTGGCCACGGCGCTGGGCATCAAGCAGGTCTACCCGGGGCGCTACGAGCCCAATCGCCTGGTGCGGCTGTATCGGGAAGAGGGCGTTACCTTCTCGCATTGCGTCCCGACCGTGCTGCAGATGATGCTCGACAGCGACGAGGGCCGGCGTACCGACCTGGTCGGCTGGAAGATGCTGCTTGGCGGCAGCGCGCTGACCGTAGGGCTGGCACAACGGGCCAGCCACCGCGGCATTCGAGTGCACTGTGGCTATGGCATGTCGGAGAGCTGCCCACTGCTCAGCGTCACCCGCCTGGGCGCGCAGGACCTGACATTGCCCGTGACCGAGCAGGTGCCGCTGCGCATCAACGCCGGGGTGCCGATCGTGCTGGTTGACCTACGTATTGTCGATGACGCAGGCCTGGACGTGCCTCACGATGGCGAACGGCTGGGCGAAGTGGTGGTGCGTGCCCCCTGGTTGACCCAGGGCTACCTCAAGGAGCCAGCGCAAGGCGCCGCGCTGTGGCGTGACGGCTGGCTGCACACCGGCGACCTGGCTTGCATCGACGCGGGGGGCGTGGTGCGCATCCGCGACCGGATCAAGGATGTGATCAAGACCGGTGGCGAGTGGATCAGCTCGGTCGAACTGGAAAGCCTTATAAGCCAGCACCCGGCCGTCGAGGCGGTGGCAGTAATCGGCGTGCCCGACCCGCAGTGGGGCGAGCAACCGCTGGCATTGCTGGTGTGCAGCGACGGCCGGCAATTGGACGCGGCGGCACTGGCTGCGCACCTGCAGCCCTTCGTCAACAGTGGCCAGCTGAACAAGTGGGCGATTCCACGGCAGATACGCTGTGTTGAGCAAATCCCGAAAACCAGCGTGGGCAAGGTCGACAAGAAGCTGATCCGGCAGGCTTTGCTTACCGAATAACCTGCGCAAGAAAGCGGGTGCAGCGGGGGGCGGGCAACGTTAAAGTGCGCTGAAACGGGTTTGCCGTAGGGAACTCAGATGTCCAGCGCCTTTACTTTCATGTCGTCTCCGGTCGGCACCCTGACCCTGGTGGCACGCGGCGAGCGCCTCGCCGCCGTGCTGTGGGAGGAGGAACGCGAGAACCGCGTGCGGCTTGGCGAACTGCACCGCGATGACCGCCACCCGATGTTGTGCGAAACGGCCCGCCAGCTGGGTGAGTACTTCGCCGGCACGCGCCAGCGCTTCGAGCTGGCGCTGGACTTCGCCGGTACCGAGTTCCAGCGCCAGGTGTGGGCGGCCTTGCTGACCATTCCCTTTGGCCAGACCCGCAGCTACAGCGACATCGCCCGGCAGATCGGCAACCCCAGTGCCGTGCGCGCGGTGGGCGCGGCCAACGGGCGCAACCCGATCTCGATCATTGCCCCGTGTCACCGGGTGATCGGTGCATCCGGGCGCCTGACCGGGTTTGCGGGTGGCTTGCCGGCCAAGCAGTATCTGCTTGCGCTGGAAGGACGGCAGAGCTTGGCCCTGGACCTGTAAGTATCAGGCCAGCGCTGTTTTGAAGGAGCGGCCTTGTGTCGCGAAAGGGGCGCGAAGCGGCCCCAGCAATTTCTAGTGCGAAGCTGAAAACCTGGGGCCGCTTCGCGCCCCTTTCGCGACACAAGGCCGCTCCTACAAAGACCGTGCCTGCTTCAGGGTCAGCTGAACCCGCTCACCAGCAGGCAAACAAGCAGCGCCATCACCGACCCCGCCAGCAGTGTGTACTGGCGACGCGCACGGCGGGCATGTGGCCGCACTTCACGCAGGTATTCCCCTGGCGTTGGTGCATCAGGCCGGTGCCGCAACCCCTCGACAACCTCCGCCAGCTGGCTCCTGATCAACAGGCCGGTGATGTAGTAGGTCAGGGAAAAACTGGCCAGCACTGAAAGCACGTACTTCATACAGCACAATCCTCCAGCGGCACGCCAAGCGCGAGGTTACTGGCGGTGTCCAGCAGGATGAGGCCTTCAGCCTTGTCATCCAGCGCCGCCAGCAGATTGCCCTGGCTGTCCCAGGCCGCAGAGCCGCCAGCACCGATGAAGTTGTCGGCCGGCCCGACGCAGTTGGCCAGCAACACCGGAATACCCAAGGTGCGTGCCACCTCCGGGTAGTGTTCGTTGCCTTCGCGCATGCCTTTGGCGGTCTTGGCCACGCTGACCAGATACAGTTCGGCACCCAGCGCATGGGCCTGCGCGGCATGTTCGATAAACATCGACTCATAGCAGATGGCCGGGGCGACCTGCAGCGGCCCGGCTTCGAACACCAGGGCTTGATCACCCGGGGTGAAGAACGGCCGCTCGTCATCGTGCAGGCGCTGCTTGGCATACGCCAGGGGGGGTAGGCCCGGGCGCAGGATGGGCATGCCGATGCGAATACCCTCGGCGGTTGGCAGTGGCAGCCCTACGGCCACGCTGACCCCGAGCTGGTCACAAAGCGCCTGCAACGGCTGCAGCCGGGCAGCGCTCAGCGGCAGCGCCACCTGCCGCGCCAGGGTCGGTTCGTAGCCGGTCAACGACAGTTCCGGAAACACCACAAGCTCGGCGCCCAGTGCCGCGGCGTGTTCAATGCAGCGCAGATGGCGGGCCAGGTTGCCCGCGAGGTCGCCTTTACGCGACGCCAGTTGTACGGCACAGAGTTTCATGGTGCGTTCCTTCCCTGGTACAGGTCCAAGGGCCGAGCATACCCCCGGCACACTCACCTGTACCAGCCGGGGGGCACTTCAGGACGTGGAGTGCGGGCCGAAACGTTGGCGGAACCAGTCGTCGAGCATGGCCTTTTCCGCATACAGGCGGTCGCTGCTGTGGGAGGCCCGGCCTGGGCGGCTCAGGTACATCTTGTCACTGACCCGCTCCTGGGTTTGTTGGTCGGGCTTGCCGGGCTGGCTCAGGGTGTAGCTCAGGTCGATGGTCGGCCAGGTGATGTCCCGCATATAGCGCACATCGTAGGCCTGGCTGTGCCAGGGCTCGTAACGGCCGGCCAGGTCGATGTCGCGGATGTCGATGACCAACTGCTGGCCGGGCTGCAGGTAACGCTGGCCGAGTTTCTGCAAGTACTCGGTCAGGGTTTTCATCACGTAAGGGTCGGCGCCGCGCTCATAGCCTGGGCCATCGAGGCTGGCGTCGCGGAATTTTTCCGGGTGGTCGAAACGCACCTCGACCTGCGCAGGCGGGGTGCCTTGTGCCATGCTGTTGAATGACAGCGCCACGAGCACGGCACACACAAGAGCGTTATGCATGATGCACCTGCGGGGTGAGCTGCGTGTCGCTTCATTATACGCCTGCCAAGGCGCGGCAGCAGAGGAACATCGTAATGAGCCGGTTTCGGCGGGTAGCCGCCAACAGCAAGGGACGTGACCTGGCCGTGGGCGATATTCACGGGCATTTCCGGCGGTTGCAGCAGTGCCTGGATGCGGTGGGCTTCGACCCGGCGGTAGACCGGCTGTTCAGCGTCGGTGACCTGGTCGACCGCGGGCCGCACAGTGAAGAATGCCTGTGGTGGCTGGCTCAGCCCTGGTTCCATGCAGTGCAGGGCAACCATGAGTCGCTGGCGATCACGTGCCTGTATGGCGGGCGCCTGGATCTGGATATGTACCGTGCAGCGGGTGGTGGCTGGTTCATCGATATGCCCAAGGAGCAGCAGGCGGTGTTTGTCGAACAGTTCCTGCAATTGCCGATTGCCCTGGAGGTGCAGACAGAAGCCGGCCTGATTGGCCTGCTGCATGCCGATAGCCCGTTCACCGACTGGCATGCATTGCGCGATAGCCTGCTGTTTGAAGACGACGCTGGCGTTCGCGAGGTTTGCCAATGGTCGCGTCAGCGCCTGAAAGAGGGCAACGCCGAGGCCGTGGCAGGTCTGCGTGCCTTGCTGGTGGGCCATACGCCGGTGATGCATGCCAAGCAGCTGGGCAATGTCTGGCACCTTGACACAGGCGGCTGGGCCAGCGGCCATTTCAGCCTGATGGACCTGGCCAGGCTGCGCCTGGTCAGCCCGGCAAAAGATGAATCAACAGCGCCCCGGCCAGCACCATCAGCATGATCCCGGACGCCCGTTCCAGCCAGGGCAGGGCACGCGCGAAGCGCCGTAGCAGGCGCGGGTTGCCAATGGCTGCGGCCACCAGCAGGTCCCACAGCAGCACGACGCTGAACATCCAGGTGCTGTAGAGCCATTTCCAGCTTGCGCTGGCGCTGGCCACCATGCCGGCAAGGCTGGCGTAGAACAGCGCGTTCTTCGGGTTGAGTACGCCGGATACAAAGCCCATGCCCATGCTACCCCACCAACCTTTGATTGCGCCCTGCGCAGCAACGGCTGTCAGCTCGCCAGTACCCGCATGGCGCAGGAACAGCAGGCCGATGTAAAGCAGGTAGCCGGCACCGGCCAGTTGCAGGGTGATGAACAGCATGCTGCCTTCGCGCAGGATTGCCAGGCCGGCGAAGGCCATGGCAATGAACAGGCCATTGGCCAAGGCGATGCCCAGGCAGGCGCCACTGGCCACACGCCAACCTGCCGCTACCGATGTGCGGGCAACCAGGAAGAAGTCTGGCCCCGGTGAAAGCAGGGCGAGGAAGTGGGCAAGGGCGACGATCAGGAACTGCTCCATGGTGGGCTTTCTCGGGTAGAAAGCCGCAGTCTGGGATGTTGCCCAAGCGCCGGTATTGAAGATTATTGCGCTTGCCGGTAATGCCCCGGCGTCACCCCTACATGGGCTTTGAACACCCGCTGGAAATGGCTCTGGTCGGCAAACCCCAGCTGGTAGGCAACCTCGGCCAATGCCAGCCCGTCACGCAGCAGTAGCCGGCCTCGGTTGACCCGCGCATTGAGCAGATAGGCATGGGGTGTAAGGCCGGTAGCGGCGCGAAACGCGCGGATCAGCTGATAGCGGCCAAGGCCCGCTTGCCCGGCCAGGCGCTCAAGGCTCAGTTGCGCCAGGTCTTGCGCCTCGATGTATTCGATCAGCCTGCGCAAGGTCGGCCCCGCCAGCGCAGGTGCGGGCGCCGCACGTGATGCCGGTTGAGCAGAAAAGTCGTGATCGCCCAGGAACGCCACCAGCGCCGCTTCTTTCTCGCCAGTGCTGGCTGCAGAGAACAACAGGTCGTTCAGCTCACAGAATTCACGGTACAGCCCCGGTTCCCGGCTGATGCGCGCAGGGGCTCCGGGCCTGGCCGCTTCGAGCCCGGACTCCAGGCGCAACTGCGCCAGCCAGCCGGCTTGCACATGCAGCATCTGGTAGCTCCAGGCTTGGCCGGGCTCGGGGTTGCAGGCATGTACCCGTTGCGCCGGCACCAGCACCAGGGTGCCCGGCGTGAGGCGCTCGCGCCCCTCGCCAGCGCCTGTGAAGCAGCTGCTGCCGGCATCCACTGCGCCGATGGAGAAGGTCGGGTGACTGTGCGCCTTGTAGCAGGCGCGGCTATGGCAGGCACGGCGGCTTTCCACCCAGGGCAGTGCCGAGTCGTGCCAAAGCAGGGAACGGGCAGTGGGCATGACGGTGTCCTCGATCAGCAGCGCAGCTTAGCAGCGCCGGGCGCGAGACCGTACAGTTTTTGCCGTTGGCTGTACCTTGACCGGGCACCCGCCCGGCATCGACAGTAGGGGCAGATTGCCTGGAGAACAAAATGGACCTGTCGAGCCTGTTGCTATTCATCCCTGCCTGCTTTGCCCTGAACATGGCGCCGGGGCCGAACAACCTGTTGTCGTTGCACAATGCCAGCCGCTACGGGCTGCGTACCGCTTGTGTGGCTGGCGGCGGGAGGATTCTTGCCTTCAGCGGCATGATCGCTTTGGCTGCCATGGGCCTGGCAGTGGTGCTGCACACCAGCGAATACCTCTTTCTGGCGATCAAGGTGGTGGGCGCGGCGTATCTGTTCTACATCGCCTGGCAGCTGTGGCGCGCCCCGGTTGGCGAGGTTGTGGTAGCCAGCGATCACCCGCGTGGTACCTGGCGTCTGGCGCGCCAGGAATTCTGGGTGGCGGCGGGCAACCCGAAAGCCATCCTGATCTTTACTGCCTTCCTGCCGCAGTTTGTCACGGTCGGCACCGCTACACCGGTCAGCGAGCAGTTCCTCTGGCTGGGCGTGCTGTTCCTGCTGCTGGAATGGGCGGCGATTGCCATCTACTCGGGCCTGGGCGCCTACATGCAACGCTGGTTCAGCCAGCCCGGCCCGCGCCGGCTGTTCAACCGGGTCAGCGCCTCGCTGCTCGGTTGCGCCGGCCTAGGCTTGCTGGCGGCGCGCCGCTAGACCTCGCCTCGCTCACTGTAACGGCATTTCATATGCCGTTACGGCCCTGCCTGAGTTGTATGTAAGGCGCAAACACGGGGCAACTGGCAAAAATGCCAGGAGGCCCGTGGCTATCAATCGCGGTAGAAGGTCTGCACCAGGTGGTAGCCGAACTTACTCTTGATCGGCCCGTGGACCACGCGCAGGGCTTTCTTGAAGATTACCTGGTCGATCGAGCCCACCAGCTGGCCCGGGCGCACTTCGCCCAGGTCACCGCCGCGCTTGCCTGATGGGCAGGTGGAGAACTTCTTCGCCAGCACGTCGAAGGCCTCGCCATTGGCGATGCGCTGCTTGAGCTTTTCGGCTTCGTCAGCGGTCTTGACCAGGATGTGGCGGGCTTGAGCTTTCATGGGACACCTGTGCTTCGGGGGCAAAAAAAGGGCGCATTATGCCTGATCGCGCAGCTCTGTGCGGTCACGAAACTGTTCCAGCGCCTGCGGATTGGCCAGGGCATCGGTATTCTTCACCGCCAGCCCGTGCACGACGTTGCGGATGGCCAGCTCCACCAGCTTGCCACTGATGGTGCGCGGGATGTCGGTGACCTGGGCGATCACCGCCGGCACGTGGCGCGGCGTGGTGTACTGGCGGATCACCTGGCGAATACGCTGGCGCAGGGCATCGTCCAGTTGCAGGTCACCGCGCAGGCGCACGAACAGCACTACGCGCACATCACCTTGCCACTCCTGGCCGATGGCCACGCTTTCCAGTACTTCTTCGACCTTGTCCACCTGGCGGTAGATTTCTGCCGTGCCTATTCGCACGCCACCCGGATTGAGCACTGCGTCAGAGCGGCCGTGGATCAGCAGGCCGCCGCTGCTGAGCTGTTCGGCGTAGTCGCCCTGCGCCCAGACCCCGGGGAACTGGCTGAAATAGGCATCATGGTAGCGGCTACCGTCGCTGTCGTTCCAGAAGCCCAGGGGCATCGACGGGAAGTTGCGGATACAGACCAGCTCGCCTTTTTCATCGAGCACCGGCTGGCCCTGTTCGTTCCACACTTCCACGGCCATGCCCAGGCCCTTGCAGGCCATTTCGCCCCGGCGCACCGGCAGGGTCGGGTTGCCGAGCACAAAGCACGAGACGATGTCGGTGCCGCCGGACATCGAGGCCAGGCACAGGTCAGCCTTGATCTTGCCGTATACGTAGTCGTAGCTGTGCGGCGACAAGGGTGAGCCGGTGGAAAGGATCAGGCGCAGGCTGTCCAGCCGGTGGCTGGTGGCCGGCTCCAGGCCTTCCTGCTCCAGCGCGGCCAGGTATTTGGCACTGGTGCCGAAGGCCTGGATGCGTTCGGCGTCGATCAGGTCGAGCAGGCGCTCGGGGCCAGGGTGGAACGGTGAGCCATCGTACAGCACCAGGGTGGCGCCGACGGCCAGGCCACTGGCCAGCCAGTTCCACATCATCCAGCCACAGGTGGTGTAGTAGAACAACACGTCATCGGCCTTCAGGTCGTTGTGCAGGCCGTGTTCCTTGAGGTGTTGCAGCAGCAGGCCGCCAGCGCGGTGGACGATGCACTTGGGCACACCCGTGGTGCCGCTGGAATAGAGGATGTACAACGGGTGGTCGAACGGCAGCGAGGTAAACACAGGCTCACCACCGGCCTGATAGAAGTTGTCCCACAGGCTGACCTTGGCAGCGGTGAATTCGCAAGCGTGTGTGTGGGGGCGGGTATAGGGCACCACAATCAACTGCTGCAGCCCCGGCAGCTGGGCGCAGACCTGGTTAATCTTGTCGACCTGGTCGAACGACTTGCCGGCGTACTGGTAACCGGCGCAGACCAGCAGCAGTTTCGGTTCGATCTGGCCAAACCGGTCAATGATGCCGTGCAGGCCGAATTCCGGTGAAGAGCTCGACCAGACCGCACCCAGACTGGTGCAGGCAAGCATTGCCACCAGGGTTTGCCAGGTGTTGGGCATGACGGCTGCAATGCGGTCACCGGGCTCGATGCCCGCGGCCTTGAAGGCTTTCTGCAGGCCTGCGACCTCGGCGGCCAGTTGGGAATGGGTAAAGACCATTCGCTGGCCATCTTCACGCACGGAAACCACGGCAAGCCGATCGTCACGTCGGCGCAGCAGGTGTTCGGCGAAATTCAGCGTGGCCCCACTGAACCAGCGGGCGTCGGGCATGTGCGCACCTTCGCTGAGCACCTGACTGGGCGGGCTATGCCAGGCTACCTGGAAATAGTCGGCAAGGGTTTGCCAGAAAGCAGGGCGCTGCTCGATGCTCCACCGGTGCAAGGCCGCGTAATCATTGAGCTGCAGGTTGTAGCGCAGGTTGACCCGGCGGCGGAAGGCATCCATCCGGCTGGCCTCGATCTGCGCCGTGGAGGGGCGCCAGAGCACATCGTTCATGCCGAACCTCCCGATGACTGCATTGGCCTTCACGGCCTCTTCGCGGGGCAAGCCCGCGAAGGGCCTGACACAAACCTCAAAGGTTGCCGCGTTACTCCACTTTAGCCGTTTGCACGTCTGGCGATGCCGACCATACGCGATAGCGTACTTCGACACCCTTGGGCACATAGACCACCACCGGCAGCTTGCTGTTGTAGCGGAGCATGAAGCCTTCGCCGACCACCGGCACGAAGGCCTGGGTCTTCTTGCCGTCCGGGCAGGCCATCAGGGTGCTGGCCGGGCCGCCGACCTTGTCCAGGCGGTAGTAGCTGTAGCCCCAGCCTTCGAGGGTGTGCTCTTGCAGGCTGCCGGCCAGGCGCTGGCGGTTGCAGTCCACCTGCAGCGTCTTGCCGGCCAGGATTTCCAGCTTGTGGGCCGATTCATCGGTTTGCGCCGGCAGGTGAATCACCTGCCGGGTAAAGCCTTTTTCCGCCTCGGGATAGGGCGCTACGTCCTTGAGGCTGGCCGCCATCGCCGGGGCGGCGGCAGCCAGGGTCAGGGCAAAGATCGCAGTCATTGGGGTTGGGCGCATAGGGCCTCCTTGCTGATGAACGAGTGCAAGACGATTGCCAGGCCCAGGCCGCCCGTCACTGGGCCAACCAGCCACCATCGACGTTCCAGGCGGCGCCGCGAACCTGGCTACCGGCCTCGCTGCACAGGAATAGTACCAGCTCGCCCAGATGCTCGGGGGTGACGAAGGCCAATGAAGGCTGCTTCTCGGCCAGCAGATCGTGCTGCGCTTGCTGCGGATCGACGCCGCTGGCGGCACGATCGTCGATCTGCTTCTGCACCAGCGGGGTCAGCACCCAGCCTGGGCAAATGGCGTTGCACGTGACGTTGCTGGTGGCGGTTTCCAGCCCCACCACCTTGGTCAGGCCGACCACACCATGCTTGGCCGCTACATAGGCCGCCTTGCCGGTGGAGCCCACCAGCCCATGCACTGAAGCAATGTTGATGATCCGCCCCCAGCTGCGCGCGCGCATGCCGGGCAGGGCCAGGCGGGTGCCATGGAACACGGCTGACAGGTTGAGGGCGATGATCTTGTCCCAGCTTTCTACCGGGAACTGCTCTACCGGCGCCACGTGCTGGATGCCGGCGTTGTTGACCAAAATGTCGACGCCGCCGAACTCGCGTTCGGCCAGGGCGAACAGCGCCTCGATCTGCGCCACATCGGACAGGTCCGCCGGGTGGTGGGCAACCTTGACGCCATGGCTGGCGATGTGTGCCAGGGCCGCCGCCGGGTCGCCGAAGCCATTGAGCAGGATGTTGGCGCCAGCGCGGGCCAGCACCTGGGCGATACCCAGGCCGATGCCGCTGGTGGAGCCGGTGACGAGTGCAGTCTTGCCTTTCAAAGTCATGCAGAAACTCCTTAGACGATGCCGGTGGCGTAGAACGTGGCGATGACCACGAAAACCGCCAGGGTCTTGATCAGGGTAATACCGAAAATGTCTTTGTAGGCTTCGCGGTGGGTCAGCCCGGTTACCGCCAACAGGGTTATCACCGCGCCATTGTGCGGCAGGGTGTCCATGCCGCCGCTGGCCATCGCGGCCACCCGGTGCAGCACTTCAAGGGGAATGTTGGCGGCGTTGGCCGCGGCGATGAAGCTGTCGCTCATGGCCGCCAGGGCGATGCTCATGCCACCCGAGGCGGAGCCGGTGATGCCGGCCAGCAGGGTCACGGTGATCGCTTCGTTGACCAACGGGTTGGGAATGCCTCGCAACGCATCGGCGAGCACCAGAAAGCCCGGCAGCGAGGCGATCACGGCGCCAAAGCCATACTCGGATGCAGTGTTCATGGCTGCCAGCAGCGCGCCGCCGACCGCACTTTTGGTGCCTTCGGCAAGGCGTTCGCGGATCACCCCGAAGGCGCACACCAGCACCATCAGAATGCCCACCAGCAGTGCTGCCTGCACCGCCCAGATCGCCGTGAGCTTGGCTACGTCACTGTTGACCGGTGCGCTCATGCCGGGCAGTTGCAGGGTATGGCTGGGGCCGTACCACTGCGGGATCCAGTGGGTGAACAGCAGGTTCATCACGCCCACCAGTACCAGTGGCGAGAGTGCCAGCCAGGGGTTGGGCAGGGCCAGGTCGGCAGCTGTCTCAGGCTCGTTGCGCAGGTTGCTGCCGTAGCCTTCGCCAGCGCGCTGGGCCTTGTTGCGCTGGCGCTGCAGGTACAGCATGCCGCTGCAGAACACGAACAGCGTGCCGATGAGCCCCAGCCAGGGCGCGGCCCAGGCGGTGGTGTTGAAGAAGGTGCTGGGGATGATGTTCTGGATCTGTGGGGTGCCGGGCAGCGCGTCCATGGTGAACGAGAATGCGCCCAGGGCGATGGTTGCCGGGATCAGGCGCTTGGGGATGTCGCTCTGGCGGAACATCTCGGCGGCGAACGGGTACACCGCGAACACCACCACGAACAGGGACACGCCGCCGTAGGTGAGCAGGGCGCAGACCAGCACGATCACCAGCATCGCCTGGCGGGTACCGAGCAGGCGGATGGCGGCGGCGACGATCGAGCGCGAAAAGCCGGACAGCTCGATGAGCTTGCCGAATACCGCGCCAAGCAGGAACACGGGGAAGTACAGCTTGATGAAGCCGACCATTTTCTCCATGAACACCCCGGTGAACGCGGGGGCCACGGCGGCCGGGTCGGTGAGCAGGACGGCGCCGAGGGCGGCGATGGGGGCGAAGAGGATCACGCTGTAACCGCGGTAGGCGGCCAGCATCAGCAGTGCCAAGGCGGCGAGGGCGATGAGCACGGTCATCGGGATGGGTCTCCTGGGTGAGTCTTGTTGTTATGGGTGACCGGGAGATAGCGGGAATCGTGCCAAATCTGTAACTAATTGATTTATAAGGTTTATTGGGTTTTTATTGTTCGCGATGTCTACATTTTGAGACTGTGGGGGGCTGCTTCGCAGCCCATCGCGGCTAAAGCCGCTCCTACAAGGGGGACGCGATCCTTGGCAGGAGCGGCTTTAGCCGCGATCGAGGGCGAAGCCCTCGCAGTAATCTCAAAACAGAAACAAAAATCTCCAATCAGAGACCAAAGGCCACCATTTTCTTGTACAAGGTCGAGCGCCCCAGCCCCAGTGCCTTGGCCGCCTCGGGCACATTCCCCGCATGTTCGGCCAAAACCCCGGCAATCAGACCACGTTCGAACTGTTCACACGCCTCACGATAGCTCATGCGATTGGCCTGGCCTGCGATCGGGCTCAGCGGCCCCAGCGCCGCAGCCAGGTCGGCTACACCGAGGCGCGGTTGGTCAGCCAGCAACGTCGCCCGCTCCAGCACGTTGCGCAACTCGCGAATATTCCCGGGCCACGCGTGCCGTGCCAGCAGTGCCTGGGCTTCCAGCTCCAGCTCGTACTGGCTGCCCAGTTCGGCAAGGATCGCTTCGCACAGCGCCGGCAAGTCTTCCAAGCGCTCCCGAAGCGGCGGTACCTCGATCGGCAGCACATTCAGCCGGTAATACAGGTCGGCGCGAAACGCCCCGCGGGCCATGGCTGCCTGCAAATCGATGGAGGTGGCGGCAACGATGCGCACATCGCTGCGCAGCATCTGGTTCGAGCCGACCGGTTCGTACTCCTTTTCCTGCAGCACACGCAGCAGCTTGCTCTGCAGCGCCAGGGGCATGTCACCGATCTCGTCGAGGAATAACGTACCGCCTTCGGCCAGTTGCAGCTTGCCGCTGCGGCCCTTGCGATCGGCGCCGGTAAAGGCGCCAGGTGCGGTGCCAAAGAACTCGGCTTCCAGCAAGGTTTCGGGGATCGCCGCGCTGTTGATGCTGACGAAGGCCTTGTGTGCCCGCGCGGACGCTGCGTGGATGGCATGGGCCAGCAACTCTTTGCCGGTGCCGGTCTCGCCCAGCAGCAGCACCGGCGAGTCGCTGCCCGCACCCCGCCGTGCGCGGCGCTTGGCCTCGAGGCTGGCCGGGCTGCTGCCGACGAACTGGGCGAAGCTGTATTTGGCCTGGCGTGCACGCAATTGCGAGCGGGTGCTGGCCAGCTCCTGCTGCATGCTCGAATAGCGCTTGAGCAAGGGCGACAGGCTGCGCAGCTCTTCGAACAGGGCGAAGCCGATGGCGCCGATCAGTACGCCCTGGGCATCATGGATCGGCAGGCGCATCACTACCAGCGGCTCGTTGGGGGTGTCGAGCATGTCCAGCAGGATTGGCCGGCCATTGCTCACCACCTGGCGCATCAGGCTGCCGGGGATCACCGCCTCGCAGGGCTGGCCGATCGCGCTGCTGGCATCGTCCAGGCCAAAACGCCGGGCGTAGCGCTCGTTCATCCAGACGATGCGTGCTTCACGGTCGACGATCACCGTGCCCTCGCTGGACTGCTCGATGATCTCGAACAGCGAGCGGATCGCCAGTTGCCGTACCTGGGGGTAGTCCTTGAGGCTTTCGCGCTCGTGCATCTTCTTCTACCTGAACCTTGTGAGTGCAGCCCCGGCCTTTTCGCGGGCTTGCCCGCGAAAAGGCCGGGGCTGAAAACCTATCCTCTGGGGTCGAACGCTTCGCGCAGGGCATCCCCGATAAATACCAGCAGCGAAAGAATCACCGCCAGCGCAAAGAACGCGGCAAAGCCCAGCCACGGTGCCTCAAGGTGCTGCTTGCCCTGGGTTACCAGTTCGCCCAGCGAGGCACTGCCGGCGGGCATGCCGAAGCCGAGGAAATCCAGCGCTGTCAGCGTGGTGATGGCGCCGGTGAGCATGAACGGCACATAGGTCAGCGTCGCATTCATCGCGTTGGGCAGCACATGGCGCAGCATCACCTGTGTATCCGGCAGCCCCAGCGCGCGTGCCGCCTTCACGTATTCGAGGTTGCGCCCACGCAGAAACTCGGCGCGCACCACATCGACCAGGGTCAACCACGAGAACAGCGCCATGATCCCCAGCAACCACCAGAAGTCCGGCTCGACGAAGCCACTGAGGATGATCAGCAGGTACAGCACCGGCAGCCCCGACCACACTTCAAGCAAGCGCTGCCCGAACAGGTCGACCCAGCCGCCGTAATAACCCTGCAACGCGCCGGCGCCGACACCGATCACCACGCTGATCACAGTCAGGGCAAAGGCGAACAGCAGCGAGGTGCGGGTGCCATACAGCACCCGTGCCAGCACGTCGCGGCCCTGGTCGTCGGTGCCAAGCCAGTTGCTCGCGCTGGGCGGGCTGGGCGTGGGTACCAGCAGGTCATAGTTGGGCGTGTCGGCGCTGAACGGGATGGGCGCGAACAGCATCCAGCCGCCTTGGCCCTCGATCAGCTGGCGCACATAGGTGCTGCGGTAGTCCGGCTGGAACGGCAGCTGGCCGCCGAATTGCTGCTCGCTGTAGCGCTTGAGCGCTGGCACGTACAGCTCACCCTGGTAGCTCAGCAGCAGGGGTTTGTCGTTGGCCACCAGTTCGGCGCACAGGCTCAGCAACAGCAGGCCGGCAAACAGCCACAGCGACACCCAGCCCAGGCGGTTGCGGCGAAAGCGCTGCAGGCGACGACGCGAGACCGGCGACAGCATCAGTGCGCCCTCGAGTCGAAGTCGATGCGCGGATCGAGCACGGTGAAGGCCAGGTCGCCGATCAGACGGAACAGCAGGCCGGCCAGGGTGAAGATGAACAGCGTGCCGAACACCACCGGGTAGTCGCGTGACACCGCCGCTTCGTAGCTCATGCGGCCGAGGCCATCGAGGGAAAAGATCACCTCGATCAGCAAGGAACCTGCAAAGAACACCGTGATCAGCGCCTGCGGCAGCCCAGCCAGCACCAGCAGCATGGCGTTACGCAGCACATGCCCATAAAGCACGCGCCGTTCGCTCAGGCCCTTGGCGCGGGCGGTGACCACGTACTGGCGGGAGATTTCATCGAGAAAGGCGTTCTTGGTCAACAGGGTGAGGGTGGCAAAGCCGCCTATCACCAAGGCGCCGACTGGCAGCACCAGGTGCCAGAAGTAGTCGGCAACCTTGCCCATCAGGCTGAGCTGGTCGAAGTCGTCCGAGACCAGGCCACGTACCGGGAACCAGTTCAGCGAGGTGCCGCCAGCGAACAGCACGATCAGCAGCAAGGCGAACAGGAACGAGGGCAGGGCATAGCCGACCACGATCAGCGCACTGCTCCAGGCATCGAAGCGGCTGCCATGGCGTACCGCCTTGCGGATGCCCAGCGGGATGGACACCAGGTAGGTGATCAGCGTGGCCCACAAGCCCAGCGAAAGGGTTACCGGCAGCTTGTCGAGGATCAGGTCGGTGACCTTGGCGCCGCGAAAGAAGCTTTGGCCGAAGTCCAGCCGGGCGTACTGGCCGAGCATCAGCCACAGGCGTTGCGGTGCGCTCTTGTCGAAGCCGTACTGGCGCTTGATCTCCTCGATCAGCTTCGGGTCCAGGCCACGGGTGGCGCGGGATTCGCCGTGTACCACCTCTACCCGCGAGCCGGGCGCGCCGCCGCCCAGGCCCTGCAGGCGCGCCACCGCCTGCTCGACCGGGCCACCGGGCGCGGCCTGGACGATGGCGAAGTTGACCAGCAGGATTGCCAGCAAGGTGGGGATGATCAGCAGCAGGCGCCGCAGGATGTAGCTGGTCATGGCTGGGCCTTTTGCCGTTCGGCCATCTGCGCGTTGCTCAGCGCCGTCGGGCTGACTTCCCACCAACTGTCCAGGCCTTCGTCATAGGCGGGCTGGTTTTTTGGCAGGCCAAAGCGGTTCCACCACACCGTCGAGCTGCCCGGTGGGTAATAGTTGGGGATCCAGTAGTAGTTCCATTGCAACACCCGATCCAGGGCATGAGCGTGGTGCAGCATGTCGGCCTGGGTGTCGGCGCGCACCAGGCCGTCGATCAGCTGGTCCACCGCCGGGTCCTTGAGCACCATCAGGTTGTTCGAGCCGGGGTCGTTGGCAGCGGCAGAACCGAAGTAGTTGTACAGCTCGGCGCCCGGCGACAGGGTGACCGAATAGCCGGTGACGATCATGTCGTAGTCACGGGCCATCAGCCGGTTCACATACTGCGCCGAATCGACGTTGCGGATGTTCAGGCTGATGCCGATCTGTGCCAGGTTGCGCTTCCACGGCAGCAGCAGACGCTCCATGCCGGACTGGCCGTTGAGGAAGGTGAACGCCAACGGCTCGCCCTGGGCGTTGACCAGGCGATCGCCCTCGGGGTGCCAGCCGGCCTGTTGCAACAAGGCCAGCGCCTGCAGCTGTTGTGGCCGAATGATTCCCGAACCATCGGTAACCGGCGCCGTGAACACCTGGGTGAAGACTTCGTCCGGCACCCGGCCACGCAGCGGTTCGAGCAGCTTGAGCTCGCCCGCATCCGGCAGTGCGCGGGCAGCCAGCGGGGTATTGGAGAACACGCTCTGCTGGCGGATGTACAGGTTGCGCATCATTTGCCGGTTGCTCCACTCGAAGTCCCAGAGCATGGCCAGTGCCTGGCGTACCCGGCGGTCCTTGAATTGTGGCTTGTCCAGGTTGAACACGAAGCCCTGGGCGGCCTGCGGCTTGGCCGGGCCCAGGTGCGCGCGCTGCAGGCGGCCATCGTCCAGTTGCGCGCCGTTGTAGCCCAAGGTGTAGGCCGTGGCGGAAAATTCGCGGTTGTAGTCGTAGCCGCCGCCCTTGAGTACCTGGCGCGCCACTTCGGTGTCGCCGAAATATTCGATGCGGATGTGTTCGAAGTTGTAGCGCCCACGGTTGACAGGCAGGTCTTTGGCCCACCAGTTCGGGTCGCGTTCGAAGGTGATGCTGCGGCCGTTGTCGATACGCCCGATGCGGTACGGGCCGCTGCCGACCGGCTTGTCGAAGCCGGCACCGTTGGCGAAGTCGCGGTTGGCCCAGTCGTGCTCGGGCAGTACCGGCAAGCTGGCCACGTCCAGGGCCAGGGTACGGCCGTGGGGTTGCTTGAAGTCGAAGCGGACCCGCTGCGGGCCTTCGACCGTGACCCCGGCGACATCGGCGAACTGGGTGCGGTACTTGAGGCTGCCTTCGGCCATGAGCGTGTCGAAGCTGAAGCGCACGTCTTCGGCGCGCACCGGCTTGCCATCGGCGAAGGTCGCCTTGGGGTCGATCTCGAAGCGTAGCCAGGCGTCATCCGGGCCACGTTCCATGCGCCGGGCAATCAGGCCGTAGACGGTATATGGCTCGTCGAACGAGCGTTGCGCCAGGGGCGCATACAGCCAGCCATCGACCTCGCTGACGCCGATGCCTTTGTCGATGTAGGGCAGGATATGGTCGAACTGGCCGATCTCGATGGCCGAGCGGCGCATCAGGCCACCCTTGGGGGCGTCGGCGTTGACGTAGTCGAAATGGCGGAAGCCTTCGACGTAACGGGGCGCCTCACCGTACACCGTCAAAGCGTGAGTGGGGGCGGCTTGGGCCATCCAGCCCATGCACAGCATCCAGACCCCAATAAGGACCTGTGGGAGCGGGTTTACCCGCGAAGAGGCCCGAGCAGGCAAAGGCAATACCTGGTCTGGCCTCTTCGCGGGTAAACCCGCTCCCACAGGGGACACGATGATCAGCAGATCAGTCCTGGCGGCTGGTCACTTCCAGCAGGTGGTAGCCGAACTGGGTCTTCACCGGGCCCTGTACGGTGTTGACCGGGGCGCTGAATACCACGGTGTCGAATTCCTTGACCATCTGGCCTGGGCCGAACGAGCCCAGGTCACCGCCCTGGCGGCTGGACGGGCAGGTGGAGTTGGCCTTGGCGATTTCAGCGAAGTCGGCACCGGCTTCGATCTGGGCTTTCAGTTCGTTGCACTTTTCTTCGGTGCTGACGAGGATGTGACGGGCGGTGGCGCGTGCCATGGGTACTGCTCCTTGGAGGGTAAAAACAGCAAGCCTAGCGCACTTGATCGGGTCATGTCTCGCCGGGCTTGCAGCAGTCTCTCACATACGGGCTGCGGCCTCGCGCAGCAGGGTTTCGGTCGCGCTCCAACCCAGGCAGCCATCGGTGATCGACACGCCGTATTTCAGCGCGCCCTTGCCCAGGGCCTGGCAACCGTCGAACAGGTGGCCTTCGAGCATGACCCCGACAATCGAGCGGTCACCGGCCAGGCGCTGGGCCAGTACATCCTCGAACACCGCTGGCTGGCGGGCAGGGTCCTTGCCGCTGTTGGCATGGCTGCAGTCGACCACGATGCGTGCCTGCAAGCCGGCCTTGGCCAAGCCCTGGCGGGCCTGGGCGATGCTGCTGGCATCGTAGTTCGGGCCTTTGTGGCCGCCGCGCAGCACCAGGTGAGTGTCCGGGTTGCCCAGGGTTTCGATGATCGCCGGGTAGCCCTGCGCGTCCATGCCAAAGTGGCGGTGCGGGGCCGCGGCGCTGCGCATGGCGTCACAGGCAATGCCGACGCCGCCGTCGGTGCCATTCTTGAAGCCCACCGGCAGCTCCAGGCCGCTGACCATTTCCCGGTGAATCTGCGATTCGGTGGTGCGTGCGCCAATCGCCGCCCAGCCCAGCAGGTCGTCGAAGTAACCGGCGGCCATTGGTTGCAGCAACTCGGTGGCGATCGGCAAGCCACGTTCGATCATGCTCAGCATCAAGCCACGGGACAGGGCGATGCCGGCATGCATGTCGTCGCTGCCGTCCAGGTGCGGGTCGTAGGCCAGGCCTTTCCAGCCCACCGTGGTGCGGGGTTTTTCCACGTAGGCGCGCATCACCAGCAGCAGCTTGTCATCGACTTCGCGGCTGAGGGCGGCCAGGCGGTCGGCGTATTCCAGGGCCGAGCGGGGGTCGTGGATCGAGCATGGGCCGACGATTACCAGCAGGCGCTCATCGCGGCCTTCGAGGATGGCGCGGATGGCCTGGCGGTGGCTGTGGACTTGCTGGGCGAGTTCGCTGGACAGCGGCATCTGCTGCTTGAGCAGGTGCGGGCTGGGCAGGCGCTGGCTGACGGTGGTGTTGGCAGCTTGCGGTTGGGTCAGGGGCAGAGCGAGGTTCGAGGCTTGCATGGCGTATGTTCCCTGGGCGGACGGCGGGTTCTGGCCCGCGCGGTCGGCCCTATCGAGGTGTTCGACTATTCGTTGATTGATTGTCTGCAGCATTGCCACCTGAGCGGGACCGATCGGAGGCGGCAGGCTGGCCCGAACGGGATTGGCTAAATCGCCAGGCATAGGTGCTTGCGTAGTAATAAGTGGCGTAGTTCATGAATCTGTCCTCAGTTCGAATCGGTAAAGTGCAGTGGCCTGAAAAGCAAAACCCCCGGTCGGGGAGCCGACCGGGGGTTTGAGTATTCTCATGTTCGGCGGCCCCTCGAAGGTGGGCGCCGTGTGGGTATCGGCGCCTAGTGGCTAAACCAATACCCAAAATAAAAGCTGGCAGCAGCCTGGCAGCCGGCAACGGCCAGCACAGGGCGCAGGCAGCGACCGGTGTGGTTGGCGTGGTTGCGGGTGTGTTTCGGCATGTTGCTCTCCAGTGAATGAGCCCGAGCTTACTTCAGGCGATGCGCACTGTTCAATGGATAAATGCTATCGGGTCGATATTTGCACAAAACGGATAGCACTCTGCAGGCGATGGATATTGCCACCCCAGGGCAAACCCTAACCTGACCCGGTCTGAACAATAACAATGGAGACCCTGGCCATGTCCCTGGGATTCGACTACCTCAATGCCATGCTTGAGGACGACCGTGAAACGGGCGTCTATCGCTGCAAACGCGAGATGTTCACCGACCCGCGCCTGTTCGACCTGGAGATGAAGCACATCTTCGAGGGCAACTGGATCTACCTGGCCCATGAAAGCCAGATCCCCGAAAAGAACGACTTCCTCACCCTGACCATGGGGCGCCAGCCGATCTTCATCGCGCGCAACAAGGACGGGGAGCTCAATGCCTTCCTCAATGCATGCAGCCACCGCGGCGCCATGCTGTGCCGCCACAAGCGCGGCAACCGCGCAAGCTATACCTGCCCGTTCCATGGCTGGACCTTCAACAACAGCGGCAAGCTGCTCAAGGTCAAAGACCCGAGCAATGCCGGCTACCCCGACAGTTTCAACTGCGACGGCTCCCACGACCTGACCAAGGTTGCCCGCTTCGAGTCGTACCGTGGCTTCCTGTTCGGCAGCCTGAATGCCGAGGTCAAGCCACTGGTCGAGCACCTGGGCGAGTCGGCGAAGATCATCGACATGATCGTCGACCAGTCCCCTGAAGGCCTTGAAGTGCTGCGCGGTGCCAGCTCGTACATCTACGAGGGCAACTGGAAGCTCACCGCCGAAAACGGCGCCGACGGCTACCACGTCAGCTCCGTGCACTGGAACTACGCCGCCACCCAGAACCAGCGCAAGCAGCGCGAGGCGGGCGACGAGATCAAGACCATGAGCGCCGGCGCCTGGGCCAAGCAGGGCGGTGGCTTCTATTCCTTCGACCACGGCCACCTGTTGCTGTGGACCCGTTGGGCCAACCCCGAAGACCGCCCGGCCTTCGAGCGCCGTGACCAGCTGGCCGCCGACTTCGGCCAGGCCCGTGCCGACTGGATGATCGAAAACTCGCGCAACCTGTGCCTGTACCCCAACGTGTATTTGATGGACCAGTTCAGCTCACAGATCCGTATCGCCCGGCCGATTTCGGTGAACAAGACCGAAATCACCATCTACTGCATCGCACCGAAGGGCGAGAGCGCCGATGCCCGCGCCAAGCGCATCCGCCAGTATGAAGACTTCTTCAACGTCAGTGGCATGGCCACCCCGGACGACCTGGAAGAGTTCCGCTCATGCCAGACCGGCTACGGCGGCGGCACCGGCTGGAATGACATGTCCCGTGGCGCGCAGCATTGGGTCGAAGGCGCCGACGAGGCGGCGAAGGAAATCGAACTCAAACCGCTGCTGTCGGGCGTGCGCACCGAGGACGAAGGCCTGTTCGTGCTGCAGCACAAGTACTGGCAGGAAACCATGATCAAAGCCCTCGAACAGGGCCAGCAGCTGATCCCCGTGGAGGCCGTGCAATGAGCCTGCATGACACCGTGCGCGACTTCCTCTACCGCGAAGCCCGCTACCTGGACGACGCCCAGTGGGACCAGTGGCTGGAGCTGTACGCCAGCGACGCGACCTTCTGGATGCCATCCTGGGACGATGACGACACCCTGACCGAAGACCCGCAAAGCGAAATCTCGCTGATCTGGTACGGCAACCGTGGCGGCCTTGAGGACCGCGTGTTCCGGATCAAGACCGAGCGCTCCAGTGCGACCGTGCCGGACACCCGCACCTCGCACAACATCAGCAACATCGAGATCGTCTCGCAGTGCGAGGGCAGCTGCCAGGTGCGCTTCAACTGGCACACCCTGAGCTTCCGCTACAAGACCACTGACAGCTACTTCGGCAGCAGTTTCTACACCCTCGACCTGCGCGGCGAACAGCCGCTGATCAAGGCCAAGAAGGTGGTGCTGAAGAACGACTACGTGCGTCAGGTCATCGACATCTACCACATCTGATCCGAGGTAACGCGAGCCGCTCGGTGTGCCCACTGACACGCCGCGGCCAGGCTCGCCCGCGAGGTGCAACATGAGCTTCCAGATCGCACTTAATTTCGAAGACGGGGTTACCCGCTTCATCGAGGCCAGCGGCCATGAAACCGTGGCCGACGCCGCCTACCGCCAGGGCATCAACATCCCGCTGGACTGCCGCGACGGCGCCTGCGGTACCTGCAAGTGCAAGGCCGAGTCCGGGCGTTACGACCTGGGTGACAACTTCATCGAAGACGCCCTGAGTGAAGACGAGATCGCCGAAGGCTACGTGCTGACTTGCCAGATGCGCGCCGAAAGCGATTGCGTGGTGCGCATCCCGGCGTCGTCGCAACTGTGCAAGACCGAGCAGGCCAGTTTCGAAGCAGCCATCAGTGATGTGCGCCAGCTGTCGGCCAGCACCATCGCCTTGTCGATCAAGGGTGAGGCACTGAGCCACCTGACGTTCCTGCCGGGGCAGTACGTCAACCTCAAGGTGCCGGGCAGCGACCAGAGCCGCGCCTATTCCTTCAGCTCGCTGCAGAAGGACGGCGAGGTCAGCTTCCTGATCCGCAATGTGCCGGGCGGGCTGATGAGCAGCTTCCTCACCAGCCTGGCCAAGGCCGGCGACAACATGAGCCTGGCGGGCCCGTTGGGCAGCTTCTACCTGCGGCCGATCCAGCGCCCGCTGTTGCTGCTGGCCGGTGGTACGGGCCTGGCACCGTTCACGGCGATGCTGGAGAAGATTGCCGAGCAGGGCAGCGAGCACCCGCTGCACCTGATCTACGGGGTGACCAACGATTTCGACCTGGTCGAGCTGGACCGCCTGCAGGCGCTGGCCGCGAGCATCCCCAACTTCACCTTCAGCGCCTGCGTGGCCAACCCCGACAGCCAGTACCCACAGAAGGGGTACGTGACCCAGCACATCGCACCGCAGCACCTCAATGACGGTGACGTCGATGTGTACCTGTGCGGGCCACCACCGATGGTCGAGGCCGTGAGCCAGTACCTGCGCGAACAGGACATCAACCCGGCGAACTTCTACTACGAGAAGTTCGCGGCGGCTGCGGCCTGAGTTTTCCTGGGGCTGCCGGCATCGTGCGGGTGAAGGTGGCCTCCTTTTATTGACTGCGGGATTGCCGGGGCCGCGTTGCGGCCCTTTCGCGACACAAGGCCGCTCCTACAAGGGACCGCGGTGTTTGTAGGCGCAGCCTTGCGTCGCGATGGAGGGCAAAGCCTTCCCGGCAATTCCGGATTGAAAGGAGTTCGAAATGAACAACCGATTCCACAACAAAGTCGCCTTGGTCACCGGCGCCGCCCAGGGCATAGGCCGTGGCGTGTGCTGGCGGCTCAAGGCCGAAGGCGCGCAGGTGGTGGCGGTGGACCGTTCCGAGCTGGTCCACGAACTGGCCGGGGAGGGCATGCTGACGCTCATTGCCGACCTCGAACAACACACCGATTGCGCCCGGGTCATGGCCACGGCGGTAGAAGCCTTCGGCCGCCTCGACATCCTGGTCAACAACGTCGGCGGCACCATCTGGGCCAAACCTTTCGAGCACTACCAGGTCGAGCAGATCGAGGCCGAAGTGCGGCGATCGCTGTTCCCGACCCTGTGGTGCTGCCATGCGGCGCTGCCGTACATGCTTGAACGCGGCAGCGGCGCCATCGTCAACGTCTCGTCGATCGCCACCCGTGGGGTCAACCGCGTGCCTTATGGCGCGGCCAAGGGCGGCGTCAACGCACTCACTGCATGCCTGGCCTTCGAAACTGCTGGCCGCGGTATCCGCGTCAACGCCACCGCCCCCGGCGGCACCGAGGCGCCACCGCGCCGGGTGCCCCGCAACAACGCCGAGCAGAGCGAGCAGGACAAGGCCTGGTACCAGCAGATCGTCGACCAGACCCTCGACAGCAGCCTGATGCACCGCTACGGCAGCATCGACGAGCAGGTCGGCGCAATCCTTTTCCTGGCCTCCGACGAGGCCTCCTACATCACCGGCGTGACCCTGCCGGTAGGGGGCGGTGACCTCGGCTGATCCCCTCCATGCAAAGCGTTCCTCCAAAACAACAACAACAGAGACAGATGCCATGCGAACCCTTGACGTACACCCGATCATCGACAATGCCCGCTTCACGCCCTTCCACTGGGGAGTCATGGCCCTGTGCGGCCTGCTGCTGATCTTCGACGGCTATGACCTGTTCATCTACGGCGTGGTGCTGCCGGTGATCATGAAAGAGTGGGGCTTGACCCCGTTGCAGGCCGGTGCGCTGGGCAGCTACGCGCTGTTCGGCATGATGTTCGGCGCCCTGGCGTTCGGCAGCCTGGCCGACCGCATCGGGCGCAAGAAAGGGATCGCCATCTGTTTCGCCTTGTTCTCCGGGGCGACCATCCTCAATGGCTTTGCCAGCAGCCCCAGCGAGTTTGGCATCTACCGCTTCATCGCCGGCCTCGGCTGCGGCGGCCTGATGCCCAATGCCGTGGCGCTGATGAACGAGTACGCGCCCAAACGCCTGCGCAGCACGCTGGTGGCGATCATGTTCAGCGGCTATTCGCTGGGCGGCATGCTCTCGGCGGGTGTCGGCATCTTCATGCTGCCGCGTTTTGGTTGGGAATCGATGTTCTTTGCCGCTGCAGTGCCGCTGCTGCTGTTGCCGGCAATCCTCTATTACCTGCCCGAGTCCATCGGATTCCTGGTGCGCCAAGGTCGCACCGATGACGCCCGCAAGTTGCTCAAGCGCCTGGACCCGGGCTGCGATGTGCAGGCGGACGACGTGCTGCAGGCAACCGACCGCAAAGGTGGCGGCACCTCGGTGCTGGACTTGTTCCGCAATGGCTTGGCCATCCGTACCCTGGCCCTGTGGCTGGCGTTTTTCTGCTGCCTGCTGATGGTCTACGCACTGAGCTCGTGGCTGCCGAAACTGATGGCCAACGCCGGCTACAGCCTGGGCTCGAGCCTGTCGTTCCTGCTGGCCTTGAACTTTGGCGGCATGGCCGGGGCGATTCTCGGTGGCTGGCTGGGCGACCGCTACAACCTGGTCAAGGTCAAGGTGGCCTTCTTCATCGCGGCGGCGCTGTCGATCAGCCTGCTTGGCGTCAACAGCCCGATGCCGGTTCTCTACGTGCTGATCTTCATCGCCGGCGCCACCACCATCGGCACACAGATCCTGCTCTATGCCGGTGCCGCCCAACTCTATGGCCTGTCGGTGCGTTCTACCGGCCTTGGCTGGGCGTCGGGCATCGGCCGCAATGGCGCCATCGTCGGCCCGCTGCTCGGCGGTGCGCTGATGGGCATCAACCTGCCGCTGCAACTTAATTTCATCGCCTTCGCCATCCCCGGTGCGATTGCCGCGCTGGCCATGGCCGTGCACCTGGCCAGTGGCCGCCGCCAGGCGCAGATGGCAACGGCCTGACTCTTCTACTGACTGAACTGGAGCTTTTGCATGACAAGCCCGACCATCGAACGGCTGGACGCGATCATCGTCGACCTGCCAACCATCCGCCCGCACAAGCTGGCCATGCACACCATGCAGCAGCAGACCCTGGTGGTGCTGCGCCTGCGCTGCAGCGACGGCGTGGAAGGCATCGGCGAGGCCACCACCATCGGCGGCCTGGCCTACGGCTACGAAAGCCCCGAGGGCATCAAGGCCAACATCGACGCGCACCTGGCGCCGGGGCTGATCGGCCTGCCAGCGGACAACATCAATGCCGCCATGCTCAAGCTCGACAAGCTGGCCAAGGGCAATACCTTCGCCAAGTCCGGCATCGAAAGCGCCTTGCTCGACGCCCAGGGCAAGCGCCTTGGCCTGCCGGTCAGTGAGCTGCTCGGCGGGCGGGTGCGTGACAGCCTGGAAGTGGCCTGGACCCTGGCCAGCGGCGACACCGCCCGCGACATCGCCGAGGCCGAGCACATGCTGGAGGTGTGCCGCCACCGGGTGTTCAAGCTCAAGATCGGCGCCAACCCGCTGGAGCAGGACTTGAACCACGTGGTGGCGATCAAGCGCGAGCTGGGCGA